>JAGAZG010000237.1 GCA_017940105.1 Mailhella sp.
AAGTTCAAGCGTGCACGGCACGACATGGGCGGCAATCATGGCCGCCACAGCTTCGGAAGCATCCAGAATGTCGGCAAATTCGGCAGTGATGGCACGTGAGGCCCGCGGCGGAGGAACCAGCTTAAGGATTGCTTTGCTGATAATGCCCATGGTTCCTTCTGATCCGACCATGAGGCCCGCAAGATTGAAGCCTGTTACGCATTTCACGGTGCGGGATCCAGTCTTAACAAGGTTGCCCTCGTAGTCATAAAATTCCAGGCCCATCACATAGTCTTTGGTGACGCCGTACTTCAGGCCGCGAAGGCCTCCGGCATTTTCTGCAATGTTGCCCGCCAGGGTAGATACGGACATGGAGCCCGGATCGGGCGGGTAGAACAGCCCTTTCTGAGACACGGCAGCGGCAAACTGCGCCGTTACCACGCCGGGCTCAACCACGGCGTAAAGATCGCCGGTGTTGATTTCAAGGATGCGCTGCAGCCCGTTGGTAAGAATAATGACGCTGTCTGCCGTGTCCGGCACGGTGCCTCCGGACAGATTGGACCCTGATCCGCGCACCGTAATGGCGAGTCCCGCTTCATAGCAGAGGCGGACGGCTTCGCCGATTTGCTCTGTCTGCGTAGGACGCAGCACAAGAGCGGGGATTTTTGAGGGCAGCACGGCCCCGTCGTAAGAATAGCACTGGCGGTCTGCTTCGCTGGTGAATACGTTTTCAGATCCTAGCAGGGCGCTCAGATCTTTGACCAGATTGGGGCTAACCATAAAAAATCTCCTGGCGGAAGGTGTAAAAATATACTTTGCCCCCACCATACAGCACTTTTAAATATTGAACAACCCCCAGCCAAAGATTGAGAATTTTGTAACCAAAGCATAATTATGGCCAATGCCCTGGAGCCATCCGCAGAAAAAAACAGCGAATGCCCCTCTGCTCGGTTTTGCTGTTCACGTGACACTCTTACTGCAAGCTTTGCTGTAAAGCTGAAAACCTGAGTGAAACTCATCACAAGGTTGACGTAAATTTATTTGCAATGCATAAATTGTCAGACAATCCTACAATAGGACAAAAATAATGAAGGGTCAGATCAATCCATCCAGTGTTGTTGACGAAATTGTTGCAGAAATAGAGCACCGCATTGTCAGCGGTGTTTACAGGCCTGGTCAGCGCCTGGTTGAAGCGGAACTTATTGCTGAATGGGATATCAGCAGGACATCGCTGCGCGAAGCATTCAGAATTCTGGAAAGCAATGGATATCTGAAGCATTTTCCAAGGCGTGGCGTTGCTGTTGCCTCACTGTCGCATAAAGATGTCATGGATATATACCAGGTGCGGGCTGTCCTTGAAGGCTTGGTTTTGAAATTGGCCATCGAGAATGCAAGTGACGAGCTCATAAAAAAGCTGCTTGAACTTAATGAACTCATGCTCAAAGCGTATGCCGTTTCAGACCTGGAAAAGTACAGACATTATAACATTCTGTTCCATGAAGAAATACTGCAGGCCTCACAGAATATTTTTCTCATATCGGTCATGCACTCCATCCATAAAAATGTTGAACGGTGCATGAGCTATCTGCAACCGGGAATACAGAACGATTCAAACCTGTCGCACAAAAAAATCATCGAAGCCTTTCAAAAAAAGAATGCGGCAGAAGCTGAAGCCTCACGTCATGACAGGATTCTTGCCATGGCAGACCTTGTGATTTCTAAGATACCAGAAACAGAGTAGCCATCGGGAGGTAAGCATTGGGAAAGACTCTTGCAGAAAAAATTTTGTGCAGGGCATCAGGAAGACCAGATGCTCATAGCGGCGTCATTGTGCAGGTGGAACCAGACGCAATCCTGACCCATGACCATCAGGGACCGATGACGATACGCGAGTTTGGCAAATTCGGAGATATTGAACTGTCCCACCCCGAAAGGATCCATGTCTTTATGGATCATCGCACTCCATCCCAGACTGAGGTCGCCGCAACAAACCATAAGATTATGCGGGAATTCTGCAGGGAGCACGGCATCACGCATGTGAATGACGTCGGCACAGGCATATGCCACGACCTGCTTGCAGAACAGGCTATGGTCAAACCTGGAGAAGTCGTCGTCGGTACAGATTCCCACACCGTGACTATTGGAGGTCTGGGAGTGTTCGGAACCGGTGTCGGATCCAGTGAAATGGCTGCGCTCTGGGCCAGGGGCACCGTATGGTTCAAGATCCCATCAACGATCAAGGTTGTCTTGAAAGGCTCCATACATCCGCCCATCAATGGCAAGGACATTGCGCTTGCCCTCTTAAAAATACTTAATACCGATGGAGCGACATACAAGGCTATGGAATTTCATGGTGAAGGGGCACGGGCGCTGTCCATCGGGAACAGGTTGACCCTGTGCAACATGTGCCTTGAGATGGGAGCGAAAACGGCGATTTTTCCTGTGGACGATGTTATCAGGGCCTATTACGCAGAGCATGGCATAACAGATATAGAAGCGCTTCAGCCTGATGAAGATGCCGTGTACGAACGGGAGATTCACATTGATCTTGATGTGTTGCCCGCGCTTGTCGCCCTGCCTGATTCACCGGGAAAAGTCGCTGAGGCAGCCTTGGTCAGACAAGAGCGGCGCAGGATTGATCAGGCTCTGATTGGCACTTGCACCAATGGCCGCATCAACGATCTGAGGGAAGCAGCTGCTGTACTGAAAGGGAAAAAGGTTCATGAAAGCGTCCGCATGCTGATCGTGCCTGCCACGAGGCAGGTACTTAAGCAATGTCTGGATGAAGGCCTGCTGGAAATATTTTTAAATGCGAACGCCATGGTCGGTGTCCCTGCATGCGGACCATGCGGCGCGTATGGCATGGGCGCAGTGGCGGCTGATGAAGTCTGCATAACGACGGGAAGCAGAAACTTCATTGCCAGGCTTGGCTCACCAAAGGGGATCATTTACCTGGGTAGTCCGGCAACCGTCGCGGCTTCTGCGGTTGCGGGCTATGTGACAGATTATGCAGAAGATCAATGAGATTGTGGAGATAAAGTCATGATCCAAAAATCGCTGACAGGAACCGCATGGAAATTTGGCGCTGAAATCGATACCGGTCAGATCATTCCCGGAAAATATATCCCTTTAACTGACCCTATGGAACTGGCATCCCATGTCTTTGAAGGTATCAGGCCCGACTTCAGAAGTTGCATTCATCATGGCGACATCATCGTCGCTGAACGTAATTTCGGATGCGGGTCAAGCCGGGAGCATGCTCCGAAAGCCATCCGTTTTGCTGGGATAAGCGCGGTCATCGCCGACTCTTTTGCCAGAATATTTTACAGGAATTCCCTGAATCTGGGATTGCTGCCCATAGCCATTCCGGGAATAAGCAAAAAAATTGCTGAAGGCGACCAGGTTGAGATCCTTCCCCTGGAAGGTGTTGTAAAAAACCTTACTACACAGGAGAAATTCACATTCGAACCATATGAGCCGTTTATCTTGGAAATGATAGAACATGGCGGGATCATAGAACACACGAAATTTTTACTGAACTCTGTTAAGCTGTAAGGAGAAACTATGTTTCGCTCAGTTTTCGCTCTTGCAATGGCGGCAGGCACCCTGCTTCTTCCTTCCTTTTCCTGGTCGGCCGACACGTTCCCCAGCAAGCCAATACACCTTGTATCCCATTCTAAACCCGGTGGAGGCATGGATATCATTCTGAGGCATCTCGCCGTGCCTTTGGAAAAGGATCTGGGCGTTTCCGTGGTCGTTGAAGATCGTCCTGGCGGTAGCTCGGCCGTAGCCATGACATATGTCGCAACCTCCAAAAATCCGGGATACACCGTCGCAGGAATCACCAATACCCAGTTTTCTACATCGCTGACCAACAACCCTCCCAAAGGCATTAAAGATTTGCGCAGCGTATGCAAGCTTGTCACAGATCCTCTGGTGATGTTTGTTTCAAAAAATACCGGATACACCGATGTGAAGAAACTTCTGAGCGATGTTAAAAGCAATCCGGACAAATTTTCCATAGCTGCGTCACAGGTCGGTTCCGTTGAATATCTCATTGCCTATGACCTGGTGCAGCAAGGTTATAAAATGACGATCATTCCCTTTGAGGCTGGTGGGGAATTGACAACCTCTGTCATTGGCGGGCATGTCGACATCGGAATTTCTGAACCTTCAGAGGTAATGGGGCAGGCA
>JAGAZG010000238.1 GCA_017940105.1 Mailhella sp.
CATCCAGTTGGCCAGCTGATGCGGTATTCTCTGCATCGTGAGTATGCGCCCAAAAAGTGTGGAAACGCCCAGCACTATGATGATGCTGCCAGCTGACACGTTTGTCATTTTTATTGCTTCCCATATCTGGGGAAGTTTAAGCTCTCGGTTAATGAAAGCGCCTACAATGAAAGAGTAAAATACCGCAACCACGGCGGCCTCAGTCGGAGTGCAGACGCCGGCATATATGCCGCCGAGAATAATAACAGGAGCAAGCAGGGCAAAAAAGCTCTTGCGGAACTGCTGCATGAAAGACAGTTTTTCCACGCCGGCAACAACCCCAGTAAAACCGGAACGACGCGCCAGAACATATGCCATGACCATCATCATTATGCCAAGCAGAAATCCTGGCAGAAATCCTGCAGTAAACAACGTGGAAATGGATGTGCTGGCAATGATTCCGTAAATAATCATAGGATTGCTTGGCGGTATGAGAATGCCAAGCGTGCCTCCGGTTGCGCATACTCCAGCCGCATATTCTGGAGAATATCCGCGCTGTATCATCGTGGGAATCATGATGGATCCCATAGCAGCGACGGTACCTGGGCCTGAACCAATCATGGCCGCAAAAAACAGACAGCCAAGAATAGTCGTGATGCCAAGCCCCCCGCGGATGCGCCCGACAAAAAGCTGGGCCATGTCAACAATCTGCCTTGCCATGCCCCCTTTTTCCATTAACGCACCAGCAAAAATGAACCCTACGACCGCAAGAAGAGGGAACATGTCCATGACCTTCAGCATATCAAGGGCAACGATGCGCATGGGTATGTTTGTAAGTATCAGTGCGGCAACGGAAGCCACGCCCAGAGAAACAAAGATAGGGCAGCCAAGAATAAGGCAGAATGCCATTACCACCCACAACACGCTGTCTGCAGACATAGCTTCCTCCTTACTGATTGGCCGAACCCAAAATGTCGATGCAGCCCAAAAGATGCCTTACCCATCGCTGTGCAATGCGGAAGGACTGAAGACTAAAGGCTACAGGTACTGCAACAAACACGTAGCGCATGTCCAGAAGCATAGCCCCAGAAAGCATGGGTTTTGTCGCCATGCTGCCAATGAGCTTGAACCCCTGATAAATGATTACGGCGTTGAATCCTAGCCACAGGAGATCTGAGCACAACAATAGAAAAAGCTGCATGCCGCGGGGAAGAAATTTGGTATGAGCCGTTACTCTGATATGTGCGCCTTTAAGCGCAACCAGACTGGAAGCGAAATACACCAGGTAGAGAAACATGAACCTGGAAAGCTCCTCGGATACAGTGAGTCCATGGCCAAACAAAAATCGCACCATGACCTGCGCCATAAGCATCGACATGATGCTCACAAGAAGAAATCCACACAGGACATCTTCAAAATTTTTATCAATCCATTTTAAAATGTTCATGTCGTCTCCCATGGAAACGTTTGCAAAACAATGCGGACTCGCATGCCAGTCAAGATAAAAGCAAGCTCATAAAAAATGCAAAGGAGACGCACCGGTCTCCTTTGCATAATAAAGAAAACTAACGGGGAAGTTCACGACCAAGCGTCTTCATAAATGCTTCAAGGGTGCTCATGTTCTTGAGCTGGGGATAAAACTTGGGCCAGGTGCTCATGGCGCGCTTCATCCACTCGTCTTCATCAACAGGTACGCCGCAGAAAACCATTTTCTTTTCCTTGAGGAATTCACGGGACATATTTTCCTGCTTGGTAAGGAGATCGCGCATCTCCACGGTCACTTCACGGCCGGCTTTTATAAGCACATCGCGAACGTCTTGGGGGAGCGAGCTGAGCCACTCGGCGTTGACGACAAGAGGACCGGTCCAGAGCTTGTAGTGAGGCTCTGAAACATAGGTCTGAATTTCATAAAAACGGTTGGTGGCGATGGATACAAGAGGATTATCCTGACCATCGACAACTTTCTGCTGAACGGCATTGAACGTTTCGTCCCAGGCCAGCGGAACCGGTTCCGTCCCCCAGGAGCGGTAGGTTTCAATCATTATGGGGTTGTTAGGGGTGCGAATCTTTACATTGGCAAGATCTCCGATCTTTGTAATCGGCTGCTTGCTGTTGGTAATAAAGCGGTAGCCCTGTGAATGCCAGACAAGGGCGACATTGCCGCATTCCTGTTCCATATTCTTGTTGATAAGATCCCAGTTTTCATCAACGCACTTGTCAAACTCTTCCACGTTCTTGAAGATATAGGGCATGTCAAAAGCGCCAAGTGATGGCGCAAAAACGGATGCGTTGTTCACCGCCAGGATGCACATCTGGATGACACCCTGCTGCACGTCCTGGAAGGCGCGGTCTTCAGAGCCGAGCTGGCCAGCGGGGAATTCCTGAATTTCTATTCTGTCTTTACCCAAGGCAGTTTCGACCTTGTTCTTCAGCTTAACAACAATAGCATGGTACGGATCCATGTCTGAAGGGGTGTTGCTGTGACTGAGACGGACAATGATCTTTTCTGCAGCAAACGTCTGCTGAACGGGGGCAGCTCCGGCGAACACGAAGCAACCGAGAAGCGCCGTGGCCAAAATTTTCATTCTCATATGCATCTCCTTGCGTAAAAAATGAAGAACAGCCTGTCTTTTCAGGATTAACTATATGCTTATAAAACATGTGATTTTTGTCAATATATTTTTAAAAATTTGGTTATAAAATTACATATTAAAAACAAATGTCTATTTTATTATATTTAAAAAATAATAAAATAAGTATATTATATAATTTTACAGCAAAATAAAAAACTTTTTTGTCATTTTTTTGACATTTTTGATTTCCATCAGCTGTCTAACCGGCAATTCAGACGCTTTGCAAACAAATTTTGACGGATTTTTAGATAACCTGCAAAAAACTCTGCGGCAGAGGCCAAGCATGTGCCAGGCAGAGTCCTGCACCTCGGGCTTGCCTTCGGCTCGGCCGAACAGATCGAATCCTGTGCCAGACGCACAGAAAACGCCGCACACATTCTTGCGCAGGTAATCGCAGATGCTGAGGCTGATATCAAACGTCTTTAACCGCAATAATCTCGGCTAAGGCTACTCCACCTCGGCATCGACACTTGCAAACGTGAACGAATTCACGTCAAACAATCCGCGGGCGGTGATTTTAAGGCTGGGGATGACAGGAAGGGCCAGGAAACTCAGCGCCATAAAAGCGTCCACGTCTTCCCGTATATGAAAATGCGATGAAGCCAGCGCAAAAAGTTCATTAAGGCGCGCGCTGACCGCGGCCGGATCGGCATTGCTCATCAGGCCGCCCAGGGGCAGCGGCAGCTCGCAGAGCAATCTTCCGCCTGAAACCATGACTATGCCACCGCCAAGAAGCTCCGCTTCGCGCACAGCGGCAAGCATGTCGTCTTCGTTATCCCCGGCCACGACCAGGTTGTGCGAATCGTGTGCTATGGTCGTGGCTATGGCTCCTCCTCTCAGGCCATAGCCCTCGAGCAGTCCAGTTGCCATTTTTCCTGTGGCATGGTGCCGCTCAATGACCGCAATCTTCAGCAGTCCGGGGTTGAGGGCAAGCTCCACTTCTCCGCCGCTTGCTGTGCGCACGTCGCGCACAAGGTATTCGGTGAGCAGGGAATGCGGGCGCATGCCGATGACCCGTGCGCGACCGGACGGCACTCGCACGGAAAACGGCCTTGCCGGAAGAGGCGCCATGTTCATGCTGCCAAGCAGCGGCGCCGGGGAAATTCTTTCAAGAGGGGCGGTAAGCTCGCCGTTTTCGGCGACAAGCGTGCCCTGTGCCCAGCACTTGAGCACGCGGAACGAGCGCAGGTCGCTGACCAGGGCGAGGTCTGCTCTCATTCCTGGGGCAATGCCGCCCCTGTCGCGCAATCCATAGCACTCAGCCGTATTGAGCGTGGCCATGCGCACGGCCGACACAGGATCCAGGCCTGCGGCCACTGCCAGCCTGAGGCTGTTGTCCATGTGCCCCCGCTCCAGAATGTCAGCCGCATGGCGATCATCCGTGCAGAACAGGCAGCGGCGCATGTTTTCGGCATTGACTGCCGGCAGCAGCGCCGCCAGATTTCGGGCTGCAGAACCTTCGCGTATGAGTACGTACATGCCGCAGCGCACCCTTTCGGCAAGTTCATCGGGCGTGGTGCATTCATGATCCGTGGCAACGCCCATGGCGGCGTAAAGATCCAGCTCCCTGCCTGAAAGCATGGGAGAATGGCCGTCTATGACCTTGCCGGCATCCCTGGCAAGGGAAAGCTTGTCCAGCACATCGCTGTCACCCAGCATGACCCCGGGCACATTCATCATTTCTGCCAGGCCGTTCACCTGCGGCTCTTCCATGAGAGGGGCAAGGTCCCCGGCCTCAAGCTGCGCCCCTGCATCCTCCACGCGCAGGCACGGCACACATGACGGCAGCATGAATCGGACGTCAAGCGGCAGGCAGCGCGAAGCGTCAAGCATGTAGCGCAGCCCGTCCATCCCCTTGACATTGGCTATCTCATGCGGATCGGCGACCACGGTGGTCGTGCCGAACGGCAATACCAGCGAGGCAAAGCCCGCTGGTGAGAGCATGGACGACTCGATATGCACATGCGCATCCATGAGCCCAGGGATCAGGTATCTGCCTCCGGCATCGAACACTTGCCGCGCCTCCTGCATGCCAAAGCCAAGTATGCGCCCCATGCCCACTCGCACGCTGTCTTTAAACACTCCGCCGCCAAAGACGTCGACGATGCGCGCGTTGTCAATGCGCAGGTCAGCCGGCTCTCGGCCGGAAGCCATAGAAAAAAAACGCTCGTTCATACCGCTTTTACCTCAGGGCCCTTTGTGCGTATTTCGCGGTTGACAAACTGAACGAGCACCAGAGAAAGCGCCGTCAGAACTGCACCGAACATGAATACGGACTGGTAGCCGAAAGCAAGCCACATCCATCCACCGAGGGCGGGGATGCTGACTGCCGGTATATGGTTGATAGTCTGGGCAATGGCCATGTTGGGCGCAGCGTCTTCAGGAAAGGCGATCTTTTGAAAAAACGTGCGCATGGCTATGGAAAAATTCAGCGTCAGGCTGTCAAGCACATAGAGCAGCACAAGCAGCGCGGCGCTCTGCGTGAAGGCGTAGCCTAAAAAGATGAGCAGCGCAGCGCCGTACTCAATGGTCATAAGGCGGGCCTCGCCAAGCCTGTTGATGATCCTGCCAACCATGGGATTGAACAGCCAGTTGACCGTGTAGTTGAACATGAAGAGCAGCGAAACGCTGCGCACGGAAAAACCGAATTGCTCGACCATGAGGAACACGGCGAACACAGAAAAAATGATGCGGCGGCCCCCCTGAAGGAGGTTGAGCATGTAGAACAGCCAGTAGCGCTTTTGGGGCAGCACGCGTTTTTTCTGCTCCGCGGCGCTGCTGCCTGTAAGCGGATGCGTCAGCCCGAATACGCCAAGCAGGACGGCGGCTGCCCCGGGCACGAAAAACAGCCAGGCAAAGCCGAGCCTGCCGGAAAAAGCAAAAACAAACAGCGAGATGGCCAGGCTGCCCCCGGCCACAAGCCCGCGCAGACGGCCCATGACTATGGGCGTCTGCTTCAGGTCAAAGTGCTCAATCGCCAGGGAATTGTTCATGGCCTCAAAATAATGAAAGCCGAACGACATGAGCATGCTTGTGCATATGATCGGCACGAAATGGGGAAACAGACCTGTCAGCAGGGTGCCAAGGCCGGCAGCTATGACCGACATGGCGGCGAGACGGTGCTCCCTGATAAAAAACAGAAAGAAGATGAGCGTGAAGCCCAGCAGGCCGGGGACTTCCCTCAGCCCCTGCACAAGGCCGCTCTGCGCGGCGCTGAGCCCGGCCTCGTTGACGACAAAGTTGTTGTAGAGCATGGCCCAGCCCTGCATGGCAACAGTGGAACCCAGGTTCAGCAGTGCCATGAACAGCAGGACGTTTTTTTTGGATTCCGGAAGGCCTGAGAAAAGAGCCATCGGAATACTCCCTTACTGAATTTCTGTTTCTTCAAGGGCTCCAGGAGCTGAGGCAAGCCTGCGCAAAAAGGCGTTGTTATGCGCATGACCGGAGCATTCCACCGTAAATGCCCCAAGCATGGGGCGGCCAAGCATGGCCATGTCGCCTATGAAGTCAAGGATCTTGTGCCGCACAAACTCGTCGGCAAAGCGCAGCCCCTCGCTGTTGACAACGCCCTGTTCCCCTATGACGACCACGTTTTCCAGCGAACCGCCGCGGGCCAGGCCATGGCTGCGCAGGTATTCCACATCGCGCAAGAATCCGAAGGTGCGGGCGCAGGCTATTTCTTTTGCAAAGGCTTCTGGTTCAAGTTCAAAGCAAAAGCGCTGCACGCCGATGGCCGGATGGTCAAAGCGGATGGTATAGTCCACGCGAAAGCCGTCAAAGGGTTCCGCGCAGATGCTCTTTTTTCCGTCAGCGAACGAAAACTCCCTGGCAACGCGGGCAATGCGGCGTGGGGAGGACTGCTTCTGAAGGCCGGCTTTTTTCAGCCCTTCAACAACAAGCCGCGCAGATCCGTCCAGAATCGGCACCTCGCCGCCTTCCACATAAACGGCGGCGTTGTCCACTTCCATTCCCCTGAGCCCGGCCAGCACATGCTCTATGGTCGAAACGCTGTGCGCGCCATCGCTGATGGTGGTGGCAAGCTCAGTGGCTCCGACGGCTTCCGGCCTGGGCGCGAGCAGATGCTCGCCGTCGCCTGACTGCACATGAAACACTATGCCGGAATCGGCCGGCGCAGGACGGAACTCCATGCTCACCATGATGCCGGAATGAAGCGAAACCCCTTCAAGAACAAACGAATCAGCCAGTGTTGTCTGCGGCATACGCACTCCTGTTCATCACATGTCACCGCCGCACAGCCGACAGGAAACGCTCGTTTCCCGCGAGGTCGCAGCCGGTGCTTACATTTTTCCAAAATCTATCGCCGCACAGTGCTCTGCATGCGCCGCCCTGCTTCCATCCATGCTCCATGAGCAACAGCCCGCCAGGCGCAAGCAGTTCCTGAGCCGCAGCCGTGACGGCGGCGGGCAGCTCAAGTCCCGTTGGTCCGGGAACAAGGGCTGCACGGGGTTCAAAGCCGCGCACGCCAGCGTCAAGGACGGCATACTCCTGCTCGCTCACATACGGGGGATTGCTGATCACCAGATCAAACTCCCCTTGGGCAAACGGCAGCGGGCCAGACATGTCCGCCCTGGCAAAACTGAGCCTTCCGCCAACGTCAGCAGCACTGGCATTGCCCCGCGCCACGTCCAGCGCCGCAGGCGAAATGTCCACGGCAATGCCGTTCCAGCCAGGCCGTTCTGCGGCAAGCGTTATGGCAATGCAGCCGCTGCCTGTGCCCAGATCCAAAAAGCGCACGTTCTCTTTCCGGTCAAAAAAATCAAGCGCGGCATCCACCAGGCATTCTGTTTCCGGCCTGGGAATGAGCGTGCTGCGATCGACCATGAAATCCCTGCCGTAAAATTCTCTGCGGCCAAGAATGTAGGCAACCGGTTCACCGCTGAGCCGCCGTGCAAGCAGGCTGCCAAGGAGCTCAAGCTCGATGGCCGAAAGCCCTTCATCATCATGCGCCGCCAGCTGCTCCCGGCTTATGCCAAGGGCTTCACGCAGCAATATCTGAGCCGTGCGCACCGGAGCATCCGTACCGGCAAGCCGCTGCGCGGCCGACATGATCCATTGCCTGCGCGTCATTTAAACTACCCTTCAAACCCTTCATCGCGGGGAAGCCCTGCCTGTCCGGCGCATGTCCGGGCAAGCTCGTCGCAGCGCTCGTTCTCGGCATGGCCGGCATGCCCCTTGAGCCAGTGAAAGCGCACCTCATGCCTGTGCAAGAGCGGATCAAGCTTCATCCATAGATCCTGGTTCTTCACCGGCTTCTTTGCCGAAGTCTGCCAGCCGTTGCGCTGCCATTTTGCCAGCCAGCCTTCCCTTATGGCCTTGGCGACATACTGCGAATCCGTCCACAATTCCACGATGCAGGGTTCTTTCAGAACGCGCAGCGCTTCGGCTACGGCAAGTATCTCCATGCGGTTGTTCGTCGTACGGGCATAGCCGCCGCTTATCTCACGCCTGGCACCGCCGTAGACCAGAACGGCTCCCCAGCCTCCCGGCCCAGGATTGCCCAGGCACGAACCGTCGGTATGTATGGTGACCGTCTTCACTGCCCGCCTCCCTGCAGAGTCTTCCTGATGCTGTTTACCGATTCCTTGCCGTTATGGTGCAGCATGTACTGCGCTGTATAATAAAAATCCATGAGTTCGCGGCGCATGGAAGCAGCCCGATCGGGCATGTCGGCAGAAAGGTCGCGCACCCTGTAACCCGGCGCCTTTATAGAAACCGTTCTGTCGTCAAGCCTGTACAGCGCGCCTCCCGAGGATCGGATGGCATACACATAGCCGTCTTTCAGCAGAAACCTCGTGCTGTTGTCATGGCTGATGAATGCGGCGGCGTCCCTTTTGGTGTCCGGGTCAAGCATATTCCTGCCCATGGAGCTGACGACATGGTCAACGCCTGCAAGCGCCGCCATGGTGGGCAGCACGTCGGGCTGCGTCCTTGGCGTCTCGTCCACGCCCGGCGCGACCTGCCCGCCCGGCGCATAAATGAGCAGCGGAATATGCCATGCCTGAAGATTGCACGCCTGAACCGCAGGCGTGATGTTGTCGGAATCATGGTTCAGTCCGTGATCTCCGAAAATGACAAAGACCGTGTCGTTGAACCATGGCTGGCGGCTGGCCTTGTCAAAAAAACGGCGCAGCGCATGGTCTGAAAGATGCAGGGAACGGAATTCCTTCACGTTTTCGTAGCCATACCAACTCAATGCTTCGGGGCTGGGATCCGGCGGCATGACGAACCCCTCGTTGTCTTCGGGTATGGTGTACGGGCGGTGGAAAGACGCCGACTGGATGACGGCGATGAACGGCTTTTGCCCGGCGGTCAGCACATCTGCCGCCTCGCGGAAAAGCGCAATGTCTGAAATGCCCCACACGTCCGTATTGGGGGCCTTCCATGAAGATTCCTCAAGCAGCCTGAGACCGGGGACATTGTACTGGAGAAGTCCGCGAATATTGGCCCAGTTGGCGTTGCCGCCGATCATGTAGTATTTTTCGTAGCCCTGAAATTCAGACAGCACAGAAAACTGATCCACCAGGCAAGGATTGCGTGACGTGGTGCCGCCCGTGTGGTTCACATCGGGAACGCCGCTGATGGTGGTGAACACCGCACGAGCCGTGGTGCGCGTTGGCGCGTAAAAATGAGGAAAGTACAGGCTCTTTGCCGCCAGCTCACGGAGAAACGGAGTAGGATCGATGTCCTTGCCCATGAAGGGAGGCATGGACGGCGCAAAGGAAGTTCGCTCCCAGCAAAGCGATTCCATGATGATAATCACAATGTTGGGCCGGCTTGCCATCGGCCTCCCCTGCACGTGCC
>JAGAZG010000239.1 GCA_017940105.1 Mailhella sp.
ATGCCGGTTGGCTTTCTTTGCTGCCTCCCATTACCGCCATTGCCCTGGCCCTGATCACCAAAGAAGTTTTTTCTTCTCTTATGATAGGCATCCTTTCAGGAACGCTTATCTATTCTTTTGGAACAGGTGCGGATTTCGCGATTATGAACACGGTGCAGTCCGCGTTTGCCATTATGGCCAAGCGTGCTGACTTTAATATCATCATGTTCTGCTCTGCGCTTGGCGCGCTTGTATATGTCATCTCTCTCGCCGGCGGTTCGCGTGCGTACGGCAAATGGGCTACTTCCCGCATTAAAAGCAGAAGAAGCGCCATGTTTTCCACATGCGGGCTTGGCGCGCTTATTTTCATAGACGATTATTTCAACTGCCTTACCGTTGGCACGGTGATGAAGCCCGTGACCGACACCTACAAGATATCGCGGGCAAAGCTGGCCTATATTATTGACGCGACGGCAGCGCCCATCTGCATCATAGCGCCCATTTCAAGCTGGGCTGCGGCCGTGGGCAGCAACCTCAAGGCAACGGGCGCTTTTGAAAGCGAAATGGCAGCCTTTATCGCGGCTATTCCCTATAATTTCTACTCTCTGCTTTCGCTGCTCCTTGTTTTTCTGCTCTGCTTCTTCAAATGGGATTTCGGTCCGATGCGCGCCGCAGAAAAGCGCGCGGCCGAAGGTGACCTGGGCATGCTGGCCCAGCAGAGCGATGGCAAGCTTGACATAAAGAACGGCACTGTGATGGACATGCTCATCCCCATTGGAGCCCTCATTCTTTTTGCGGTTCTTTCCATGCTGTACAGCGGCGGCTACTGGGGGGCTGACGCGCAGTACCATAGCTTTGGAGCTGCCTTCGGTAACTGCGAAGCCTCTCAGGCCCTGGTATGGTCGTCTTTTGGCGCTCTTGTCGTTGCCCTGTTGCTCTATGTGCCGCGCCGTTTAATGAACCTTGCAGAATATATGCATGGCATGGTGGAAGGCATGAAGGCCATGCTGCCTGCCAACCTTGTGCTTGTGCTTGCCTGGGGGCTCAGCGGCGTATGCCAGGACATGCTGCAAACGCCCAAGTTCGTGGAATCGCTTGTGACGGGCGGCAGCATGGTCGGCCCCATGCTGCCTTTCCTCATTTTTGTCATAGCGGGCTTTTTAAGCTTTTCGACCGGAACCGCCTGGGGATCTTTTGGCATACTCATTCCTCTGGTGGTGCCCATTGCCCAGGCGCTTTGCCCTGAACTGCTTGTGGTGGCGCTTTCTGCCACACTTGCAGGCAGCGTGTTCGGCGACCATTGCTCGCCCATTTCTGACACGACGATACTTTCCAGCGCCGGTGCCGGATGCAGCCATATTGATCATGTCTCCACGCAGCTTCCTTACGCATTGCTTGCAGCTGCATGCAGTGCCAGCGGCTATCTTGTTGCCGGCTTTGTCAGCTCCAGTCCATGGCTGTGCCTGCTTGCCGGCGGCGGGCTTATGGCGGCGTTTCTTCTTGCCGTCAATGCATGGAGTGCCCGGCGGGAAGCGGCTGCTCGTTGAATTTGAGTTTTGACTGGATCAGCCTCTTCCCGGCAAAGCCAGGAGGGGGCTTTTTTGTAGAGGACTTCATGAGCCATACAGTAATTTCCGTCATAGGGCGCGACTGCCCCGGAGTAGTTCATGCCATTGCAGATTCCCTTTCCAAAGAAAGCTGCAATATCGAGGAATTGAGCCAGACTATTTTAAAAGGCCAGTTTGCCTCAATTTTTATAGTTTCTTCGCCTGAAGGAGTAACTCCTGAAGATATCCAGCGCGTTGTCAGCCTTGCCCTCGAAGAGAAGGGAATGGACCTTTCTGTGACAGCGCGTTCCATGGATGCCCGGCAGGCATTTTTCGGCGAGCCTTCAGAACCTTTTGTCATCACGGTCTATGGTTCGGATCAGCCGGATATTATTGCCGTGATTTCCGGAATATTCGCCGGTCAGAATGTGAATATAGAAAATCTTAAGGCCATACGGCTTTCTCCTGAGACCAGCGAGTGCGTGCTTGTGTTTGAGGTGGCCCTGCCCCTTTCCATCAACCGCAGCGCGTTCAGGCAGATGCTTCATGCCAAGGCCCGCAGCATGGGATTGACACTGAGCATGCAGCATCAGGATATTTTCGAGGCCATTCACCGCGTGCCAATCGTTTAACTCTGCAGGTCTGCCATGCTTACAGAACGCGAGGTGCTCAGCACCATAAATATGCTGCGCAACGAACATTTGGATGTTCGCACCGTCACATTGGGCATTAGCCTTTTTGACTGCGCAAGCCATGATTTTGATTATTTTTCTTATAAGGTCCGGGCCAAGATTGCCCGCTACGCGGCTAAGCTGGTCGAAACCTGCAACGAGGTGGGTGCCCGCTACGGGATTCCCGTGGTGAACAAGCGCATAAGCGTCAGCCCCATGGCAGTGGTGGGAGCAGGCTTCAGCGTATCGCAGATGGTCCGGGCCTGCCAGATGCTGGACGAAGCCGCCAAAGACGCCGGAGTGGATTTTTTGGGGGGCTTTGGCGCATTGGTCGAAAAGGGCATGACGCCCGGCGATGTCGCCCTCATAGAATCCTTGCCTGAGGCGCTTGCAAGCACGGACCGGGTCTGCTCCTCCATCAATGTTGCTTCTTCAAGAGCCGGCATCAATATGGACGCTGTGGCGCTCATGGGCCGGCAGATACTTAAGACTGCGGAAGCCACGGGAGAGAGGGACGGCATCGGATGCGCCAAGCTGGTGGTTTTTGCCAATATTCCGCAGGATGTGCCGTTTATGGCGGGAGCGTACCTTGGCATCGGCGAGCCGGACGTCGTGATCAACGTGGGCGTTTCCGGGCCGGGAGTGGTAAAAAAAGCCATTGACCGCGCCAGGCAGACCAATAAGAACCTTACGCTCAGTGACGTGGCCGAAGTCATTAAGTCGACGGCCTACAAAGTTACCCGCGTGGGTGAGCTCATCGGCAGGGAAGTGGCAGATAATATGGGGCTGCCTTTTGGCGTTGCCGACCTGTCCCTTGCGCCTACCCCCGCCGTCGGCGATTCCGTCGGCGAAATTTTTCAGAGCGTGGGGCTTTCGTCCATCGGCGCGCCAGGCTCTACGGCTGCGCTTGCCATGCTTAATGACGCTGTTAAAAAAGGCGGTGTGTTCGCGTCTTCGCACGTGGGCGGCTTATCCGGTGCTTTTATTCCCGTTTCGGAAGATTCCAGCATCGAGTCTGCGGCCAATGCCGGTTTCCTGACCATGGAGAAACTGGAGGCCATGACCAGCGTGTGCTCCGTTGGTCTGGATATGATTGCCATACCAGGAGATGCCCCGGCATCTACCATTTCAGGCATCATTGCCGATGAAATGGCAATAGGCATGATCAATGGCAAGACAACCGCTGTGCGCGTGATCCCAGTGCCCGGCAAGGGGGTGGGCGAAACAGCGGTGTTCGGCGGTCTTCTTGGCCAGGCCAAGATTATCCCGGTGCATAAGGGCGACGCCTCCGACTTTATCGGGCTTGGCGGACGCATCCCGGCGCCCATACACAGCCTGAAAAACTGAACATGCCGTCCCGCGGTTCTGTTAAGTCAGCTCGTCAATTTTTGCGCCTCTGTCCTTGACTGGAATAAAAATATCAGTAAGTTTGCAAGAAAGGCATGCGCATGCATACCTTGCCCGGCGATGTTTACCTCCTTTTTGTCGCCGGGCTTTCCGTTTTGCATCGGGCAAGCCAATGCTTTCAGCGCTCAGGCCTGTACAGCGAAGGATGCGTGTCTTTTATAAAAAAAGAAGCTGCGGCGGCGCAAAGCATGACAGCGGCGTAAAAAAGCATGGCCCTGCCATAGGCGGCAGGAATCTCGGCCCCGGCCTGCCTGCCGGCTTCTAAAATGACGCCGAATATTTTTTGGCTGGCTGCGCCCAGTAGCGATGGCAGTGTATTCAGGCATCCTGTGGCCGTACCCATGATAGCCAGTGGAAATAGCTCTTTGCCCGATGTCAGCGCAACTCCCGTAAGCCCGTTGCAGAAGGATAGAACGGCAGCGATGAGCATGAGCGCTGCCATGGGCAGCTTACCTGGAAAAAAGGCCAGGATGCCTGCGCAGGAGGCTGAAAGCAGAACCATGGGAATGATGGCTTTTTTGCGTGAGTGCAGCCAGTCAGACAAAATGGCCGCGGCGGGCATTCCTGCAATGCCTGCAATGGCCCCTGCAGAAAGCACGCTGCCTGCTTCCAGCTTGGAAAGACCGCAGGCCTCAACCATGTACGGGCCGAACCATAGTCCGTAAAACCCGAAAAAAGTTATCAGGGTGCCGCTGTATACGATGCACAGAAGCCAGAAGCTGCGGGAAGAGAGCACGCGAAAAACGCCGCTGAAAGGATTGCGGGCTGTTTTTTGCATGGCTGGACGGCTGTTTTCTTTGACGAAAAACAAAAGCAATGCGGCCAGCGTGAGCGAAAGCATCCCGCATGCAAGCATGGAGCCGCGCCAGCCAAAGACAGAGCTGGCAAGGGCCAGCGGCGAGGCGGCGGCGAGGGTGCCTAAAGCTCCGCATCCATACATCAGGCACGAGATGCGTGCAAAAAGCTCCGGCGGCACGCTGCGCGCCAGTATGGAGATGCACGGTATGGTCGCCGATACGCCCAGCCCGGTTAAGAATCGCGATGCCGCCACGCTGGCGGCAGACTCCGCCATGCTGAACCAGGCCGTGGAAATGCCTGCCAGGAGCGTGAGCAAAAGAAGCGTGGTTTTGCCGCCTAGCCTGTCAGAAAGCATGCCTGACGGCAGCTGCATGAGTCCGAATCCGAGAATGGCCGATGAGCCTATGAGCGACAGTTCAGAAGAACCAAGGTGCAGATCTGACGCAATGTCAAGGGCAAGTACCGATGGCGCCATGCGGTAGAACAATGAAGAAACATAGATAATCGTTACGACGGCAAAAACCGTCCAGAGGCTGATTCCCATCCGTGATGCATGATTGGTATCCATGACAGGGTAGAATAGTATCCTGTGTTGAAAAAGCAAGCCTTGTCAGCGCGGTCAGTTATCATTGTTTCCGTCCTGGTTTAAGAGCTTGGCCTTCAGGACGTTACGGATCCCCCCCCCTCCCCGATATGAATGGCATGGTATTCGCTGCGGCCGATTTGGGAGAGGGGATCCTCCTTCCAAGCACCAGGTGCACAGGCATGAATGCCTGTGCGGTCCTTCCATAACGTTTGAGTGTGCGGCCGGGGAGGCTTCTTTTGCTTCTGCATCTTGACGCGATTTTTCTCTTGCATTGACCTGTTTTCAACAGTTGACAATGAAAATTATTTTCAATATTTATATAAGGAAGCGGTACCGGC
>JAGAZG010000240.1 GCA_017940105.1 Mailhella sp.
CTTTTAATTTTCAAAAATATATGGCAGGCCTTAAAAGAGACTGCGTGTCCAACGTTGGGGTTATTTTATATAACTCATTAAGATATTATAATTTGTATTAGATATAGTGCAACGATTGCCTGTATTGCAGCAACCGCATCATCCAGCATGACTCCCCAACCGTTTTGCCACTGCTTGCCGGTATCAAACCATTTGGCCGGAGGAATTTTTACGATATCAAAAAAGCGAAATGCGCCGAATGCAGCAAACTGCCATTCCCATATCGATGGAACAGTCAGAAGAACTGCCCACACAGCAAAGACTTCGTCAATAACGATGGAAGAATGATCGTGAACTCCTATGTCGTTACCAGTGGTCTCGCTTACCGCAACTCCTGCAAAAAAGCACACAATGATAAGGCATACCCATCCCAGCCAGGGAATAATATTTTCCAATGCCATGTATACAAGCAAAGCTGCAAGACTTCCCCAAGTGCCAGATGCTGGGCGTAAAACTCCAGCCCCAAAAAATGTAGCTATCATATGGGATAATGAAGAAAAAGCGAATGCAAGTGTCATAGGCTTCTTATGGGTCGGACTATGGGATGAATATTTCTCAAACATCATATCTAACTCCGTTTTCAGCAGGATTCTTTGAAGCTAAACGACTCCCGCGCTAATCCATATTGCAGGGCGTAACCCACCAAATACAACAAACAAAAAAATACAAGCTGTCGATAATATAAACACCACTCCATGCCGCCCTCTATCCTGGAAACGCCGAAAAACTGCTGAAATGGCAGGCATTACCAGCAGGATAAACGTAGGAAAATTGCCATACCTTGAACTTCTGGATAATTTCAGATAGTTACCAAAAATACTATAATAATATATAACATACCATAATACTACAAAACTAATACAGATAAACAAACTATACCAAAACTCAGAACGACAAGCACGCCCATAGAATATACCATATTTTTGAAAATATATTTTTAACACTTCTTTAAATGCCATCCTCTTGTACTCTATTTTTTTTATATACTTACAATCTACTCCATGGTAAAGGACGGAAGACATTTTTTGAATATGGTGCACCCTCTACAAAATTTTAACCATTCCGCTCAACAAAAATGAAACCTCAGCCAATTTCTAATTAGAAACCAGTTGCACCACGATCAGTCGGCCTCCATCCGCAGTATCCAGCAAAATTTTCCTGCCGTCTGTCAGCTCTACATAGTCGCCTTTTTCGATCTTTTTGTCCGCATCCTTATCGTACAGGTTGTCAAGCCGGCGGTTAATGAGCACCCAGCGGCCCCTGAGGAAATGGAAGTCCCCAACCGGTTTCTTATCATCGGCGCTGATACGTTCATTCGGCACCACAAAGCGATTAGCGTGCCACTTATATAGGGATTGCTTGTCATATACCATAAGCCGGTAGTTTTCTGGCTTGAAAACACCTTTCTTGGGCGAATAGTACAGATTAAGCACGGGCAACTGACCATGAAATTCAGTTCCGCAAAACGGACAGCGAGGGCGACGGCTGTTATCAAACACGAACCATTTAGCTGGGCATTTTGGATTCTGGCACGGCTGCATCAAGTCGGTGGTCCGGATAATCGCATCTTCCCATTCTGCTGCTGTGGGGCGCTTTGCCGGATCGTGAAGGCCATCGATAAACGCACGGTTGAATAGTTCTTTAAGATAGGGGCCGCATATCGTATAAGGAAGCTTGCTGACGTCACCCTGCGGCAGTTCTGCAGGTGAAAGCTGATCGAATCTCGGACGGTTGGACTTGTCCGCAGGATGCTCAATGAAAAGAGCCCTCGACCCCATGGATAGTTCCTCATCCTTCTGTGGATCGTTCACGTCATGCACTTTGCCCCCTCGAAGTGGATGCCGATACAGCAGGTACATGTAGATGAGCACGGCCAAAGCGTGCCGGTCGGTCTTAATGCCGGGCAGACACTTGCCAGGATCACCAAGCTTGAGCGAGCGCGTAGCAAGAACTTCTGGAGCGATAAAATCTGGGGTACCGACCACGTCAGGAGGAAACTTGCCCGGCACAACCAGTCCATCGATATCTATAATAGACGCGCGTCCAGTCTGCGGATCAACGAGCACGTTTTTGTAGGAAAGGTCAGAATGTGCCAGCCCGGCGGCATGCATGCGTCGAACGGCCCGTGCGATCTGCAGGCACATGTGGAAATGGCTCAGCCACGTGCCTTTCTGCTCAGGCTCCAGGAAACGGTTACGCAATTTTGCAGAGGCGAACCACTTCCCTTCTTTTTCCTTGCCTTTGAACTTTCCGCTTCCGAAATAAAAATGCTTCTGGTATGTGGGGCATACAATACCAATTTTACCCTTTTCCTTCCACTCCACCATCATGGTCGGCCAGCAGAACAGGTTTTTCCAATAGTCGCCGCCCTCCTGTTCAAATATCCGAGTGCGGTACACTCCCGTAATATTCTGCAGTCGTTCCTTTGAATTGCTATCCTGTGGTTTGATGAAAAAGGCCACAACATAGCTTTTGTCCGGACTGAAATACACTTCCTTCATAGCGCCGGAACCTATGACCTCGTCCACAAATTCCACAGGCGTTCCATCTGTGGCAGTAAGATGTATCGTTTTGCTCATGTTAATGCAAAATGGCTATGGTTCTGTCATCGTGGTTGCCTGGAATCCTGAAATTCAGCCAGTCCAAGAGGCGCTGTGCCGCATTATCGTCCGGTTCACTAAGCAGGGGGGCGATCTCACTCAAAAAATGCATCCAAGATTCGGTGGAATGAAGGGCAGCAGACGTTTCAAACCATGGGTCGGATACGCCGTCCGTCATCAGAAAGACAGCATCGAAGTCATCATAAAACTTCACCTTTACCCTTCTCATAAGCTCGCTGGAATCGCTGAACATGCCGCGCATCGTGAGAAATCTTGTCTGCCCGCTGAACTCTCCTTCATCAGGCTTGCACAAAAGCTCAGCCTTGTCGCCGCACACTATGCCAATAGCTCCATCGCCGATGCTGAAGGTGAGCACGGCCCAGCCAAAGTCGTATTTTTTGCACATGGCAAGCAACAGCGTTGTAGCAAAATGCTTTGAATCGCCCTGTCCGTACGGCTGGGCCAGCACCACACTCTCAATAGACTTGCGGGCTTCATAGGCGGCGTTGACCAGCATCTTATAAGCCGCATGGAACGCTGCTGTCTTGATTTTCAGTGCTTCCGCAGTGCCTGAAGCTGCCTTTTCCGGTACATTGTCCTTGCTTGCTTCCGTTACTGAAGATTCTGCTTGAGTAAATGTGCCCTCTTCTTCCTGAGAGGCGGCAAAGTCCGCTCCACTTAACGATGCCGTTTCTGACTCGTTTTTCGGGAAACATCCAGTAATCTTGTCTTGCACAGGCAAAGCGTCCATGCTTCTGGTGCCGTCCGCAGTAAGGGGAGGCTGCTGGATTGCAGTGCTGGCGCTTTGCCACGCTGTAAGAGCAGCGTCCAGCTCTGCCGCCCGGTCGGCAAGACTTATTTTACAAAATTCTACGGCTTCGTCACATGCAAGGCGAGATCCCTCGCGTGAAAACGCGGCTGATCCTGCACCATCGGCCACAGCCATGACGCACCATCCGCTTGGACTGTCATAGTACAACCGAAAATCGTCATCCCTTGGCCGACCGTCCTGGGCATGAGAGCGTCCGCGTCTGCTGGCTGCTATCATACGCAGCCCGTTTTCCATTCGCAGGCATAGGGAATCTGCATCAGGCTTGGCATAGGGAAGGTTCGGATCTGTAGGCATATCTTTCCATAATTCCCATGGATCGGGATTGACGGAAAGGTGGAAAACGCGCTTGGCCCTAGGCATGCCATCGACCCATCCCTCATAGGTGCATTGCAGCACGATATCTTTCTCTCCATGCGACGTAGGCGTCCCTTCAATGATCACGCTGTGATCCTGCATCGTCGCGCATAACCCAATCTCCTCCACTCCGACAAAACTGCATCCTGTTATCGATTCCGGCAGGATCATCTCACAACGGTAGGGTTTGTTCTGGCTTGCATTGACAAAAGGAGTAGGAATGGTCTTGAGCTCATTTTCCACGATGGTATGCCTGTTCATACATTCCTCTGCAAAATCTTTAATCAGCTTTTTTTCTTTCCATTCCTCAAAGGCGTTGCCCAGCGATTCGGTGTACTGAGCGCCCGTCCATCTGTCTGCTATCATCCGTGCAAACAAAGTTTCCATGTCAGCCCCTTTCACGGGAAAGCTCAAAAGCCGAAGACGACTCGCCCAGTTCTCCCTGCATGCCGCACCATGGGCAAGGGGCATTGTCTTCGCCCCAGCAGAAAATTTTGCCGCAGCCGCTGCAGAAGACCAAGCCGAGCTGATTGCCACAGCATGGGCAGGTAGGAATTCCGACAAGGCTCCCGGAACTGATGCTTGTCCAGGAATCTCCTTCTTCTGAAAATGCACGGTATTTTTCCTCATCGACGGCATACGCGCCTACAAGTTTGAACGTTGATTCGTCCATCTTCAGCCGACCAGGATGTTCCTGACCAAAGGAAAACCTAAGTTTCCTCGCGTATTTTATGAGGTACAGGCGCTTTGTTTCAGAACAGCGTCCCAAAAACACTGCGACATTTACATCAATGCGGTTGCGTCTGGCGATATCAGCTTTCTCCAGATCAAAATTCCTGGATGCCATCGGAAGGACTTCTTCCCCTGAGCCTGTTCCAATGGAATGGCTCGTCGTCTTAATGGAATCCGTGATCCACTTGAAAAACGGACTGAAGGATTCACCTTCCTTGTCACTCAGCCGCAGCACATCATCGCAGCATCTGCCCAGCAGCCATGCGTCTGCTGTATCTCCAAGGCAAAACGCCGTCATAGTGCAGGATGAACGGTATCTTTCATTCCATTTCTTTACATAAGTTTCGGGATCATCTGTCGGAGGCCCGTCAGTGAAAAGGAAGACAAGGGGCTTCCAGTCTCCTTTGACCTCGATCGTAGTTTTCTTAACATTCTTATCCATGTCGCTCATGAGCAATTCCAGTGCGGCACCCAGTGAGGTGCCGCCTCCTACGGGCAGCTCCGGTGGATAAAAGGAATACAGTTCTGTGAGCGGGACAAGGACCTTTGCCTTGCCAGCAAAGGCGATGACGGAGACATACACGGTCTCAAGCGCATGGGGATCACCGCGTAGTTCGCTGATGATGGAGCGCATACCGCGCTCCATCTGCAAAAGCGGCTCCCCTATCATGGATTCCGAAATATCAAGGACAAAATAC
>JAGAZG010000241.1 GCA_017940105.1 Mailhella sp.
GGAATTCCGCACAGAGTCTTTTCGTTTTGTGATATGACTGGTTAAATGAGACCGGTCGCCGTAAAGTCAAGAACATTCCAGCCGGCAGGCATCTTCCAGCATGGTGCAGAACGCATCCATTGCAGGCCCGTGGTCAAAGCCGGAGATATGCCCGAAACCATGCGCAAGCAGCCGCCGGGCATGTTCTGCAGGCTTCTGCCCGTAAAGAAAGATTTCCCTTTCCATCGTTACGGAGCTCAAAAACAGCGAGCCCAACCTTACGCCGCCGGCAGGAAAACTAAGCACGTTCGTCGGTCCCGTGCAACCGAGCCTGCGCGCGTTCAGCGCTGCAATCTCGCCGTCAGAAGAAATGACGAGCTCGACGTCATACGGTCCGAAGCCTTCTTCCCTGCGAGGGGAGTTCTGCTGTCCGGGCAGCATGCGGGCGCGGCCGGCTGCGCGCAACATAACGTCAAGCCACAGCTCCCACTGCCTGCGGCAAAAGCGGCATGGAACACGCACATCCACACGGACGGAACTCATTCGTCCTTATCCTCCCGCCGATCTTCAGCAGGTTCCACGGCAGATTCTGCATCCCGTACGGTCAGCTGTGCTGGCTGGCCTGAAGGATTTTCACCATCCACTACCCATTCCGGCTTCAGCTCTTCGGCATCTTCATGGATCATAACGCCATTCCTGTCCTGCCCTGGATAAGCGATGCGCTGATGATGCAGGCCGGTAATGATGCTTACGAAGGCATCGGAAACTCTGGTCAGATCCCTGAAGGTAAGATCGCAGTTGTCGAGCTGCCCATCTGCGTAAACGCCCTTCACGATTTTTGACACATGGGCACGGATGACAGAGGGCGTGGGGTCTGCCAGCGTACGGCTTGACGCTTCTACAGAATCAGCCAGCATGACAATGGCCGCCTCCCTGCTTTGAGGCTTGGGCCCAGGGTAGGAATAATCCTCTATCCTGGGTTCTTCCCCAAGTTGACTTGCCTTGCCGTAAAAAAACATGGCTGTGCGGTTTCCATGATGCTGCTGGATGATGTCAATGATTTCTCTGCCGAGATGATACTCTTCCGCAAGTTTGACCCCGTCTTTCACGTGGGCAAACAGGATGCGTGCGCTCATGGCGGGAGCCAGCTTGTCATGAGGGTTGCGCCCGCCAAACTGATTTTCAATGAAATAGCGGGGCCTGAATATCTTGCCTATGTCATGATACAGCGCCCCTACCTTGCAGAGCAGGCTGTTGGCGCCTATGGCAACAGCACCGGCTTCCACCAGGTTAGAAACCATAAGGGAATGATGGTATGTTCCCGGAACCTTAACCATAAGCTCCTGCAGCAGCGGATGCTCAAGGTTCATCAGTTCCATCATGCGGAAGCGCGTGGTATACCCCATGAGCATTTCAAGCACGGGGCTGAGGGCAAACAGCAGGAGCAGCGACAAAACTGCGTTGCACATCAGCGCCAGCACAAGGATCGGCAGATGATGAAGCTCAAGATGCATGAACAGGCCTGAACCAACGCCAGTGAGCACCATCCACAGGAAAAGCGGCACGCTGCCCCACACGACATCCTGCCTGTTCTGGGCGCGCAGCACGAGCCAGGTGTTGGTCATGGACGCCATGAAATAAAAGAAGAACAGAGCCACATCCCCACGGAAAATCACCGTGCAGAAAAATGAAAGCAAAAGGCCGACAGTGCAGTATCGCCTGGCGGCAAAAATAAGCGCGGCCAGCCCGGCTCCGCCGGCAACCGGGAAGGCGAAGGCCAGAAAACGTATGGAGGCAGGCGCTGAGAGCGCCAAGGCAAGGGCCATTATGCCCCACGCCGCCAGGCCAAAAACCACAAGTAGCAAAGAAATGAGATTCTGGTCTCGCGTACGCAGCACTGTACCCTTGTTGCCGCTCGGAGTGATAAACAGACCAAGCAAAAGAAAAAAGCCAAGCATGACGCAGCCGCCAAAAGCCTGCCAGTCCACCACGTCAGGAGCAGCTCGAAACAACGCCTGCAGCTTGAGCTGTTGCTCATGGGTAACCATATCACCGGCGCGCACAATCACTTCGCCAGTCTGCACCCTGTACAGCACAGGTTCAACGGCAGAAAGCATCGCTTCGTTTCGCTGGTTCGTTTCTTCCTGGTTTACAGCCAGCGACGGCACAACTAAAAGCGGCATGACTTCCTGCAGCACGGCCCTGGCCCTGACGTTCAGGTTCTCATCATCGCGCAGCTTGCGCCCAAGCGACACTCTGAACATGCGCAAATCGCTCAACCCGCCGGCCTGTGTGCGCAAAACCTCTGTGCCGCTGTCAAGATCGCGAACTATGGCGGCATTGTCTGTATTGGCTAGCTGGCGCATATCGGCAATAATGCCGTTTGTAAGCGCCGTTTCCATCCAGGGGATCAGCGTTTTCAGCAGGTATTCCTGCACATACGATGCAGACAGGACCCGAAAGGCAGAAGGAGAAACGTCGGAACCATGCTTCTCATTAAAAGTCATGCGCACTGCTTCGATGCCTGTGTCGTCCACACCCTGCCTGTTGATGCTGTCCAGGAGGCCAAGGCTTTCAGAAAGAAAGTTCTCGATGCTTTTCTTATCCAGGTCAAAAACCATGGGCTGGAGCGCAAGGGCCCTGTCGCGCCGCAGCTGCGTTGCCTTGGGATCTTCAACCATCATGTCGCGGTCTGACACAACGTCAGCCCCGGCAATCTCGCCTGCCGGATAAACGACCTTGGTCTGCCGCCCCGGCTGCACGGAACAGAGCAGCGAAAGAATCACCAGGGCCGAAGCAGGCGAAAGCAGGCCCCAGTCATGATGGTGATGACGCATCATGGAGCGGGCATGTCCCACGAGCTGCTTTATGCTGACGGGAGAAATTTTTTTAATTCTTTTCATGGCGGTCATAGGCATCGACGATGCGTCCCACGAGGGGATGGCGGACGACGTCTGAGCTGTGAAACTGATGGAACGCAACCCCGCGCACGCCGCGCAGCACTTCCAGAGCATGAACGAGGCCGGAACGGGTTTCTCCTTCCGGAGCGCCTTCCCATGGCTGCAGGCGGCCAGCAGGCGGAAGATCAATCTGCGTAACGTCCCCGGTGATCACGGCGCGTGAACCAAAACCAAGGCGGGTGAGAAACATTTTCATCTGCTCACGCGTTGTGTTCTGTGCCTCGTCAAGTATGAGAAAAGCATCGTTAAGCGTGCGGCCGCGCATGAATGCCAGGGGAGCGACCTCAATCATGCCGGCTTCCTGCTTCTGCAGCAGGCCCTGGGGGCCGAGCATGTCGCCCAGCGCATCGTAAAGAGGCCGCAGATAAGGATTAACCTTTTCTTCCATATCGCCAGGCAAAAAGCCAAGCCTCTCGCCCGCTTCCACGGCAGGACGCGTGAGCACTATCTTTTTAACGCGCTTGGCTGCAAGCATGGCAATGGCCATGGCGACAGCCAGATAGGTTTTGCCCGTGCCCGCCGGACCGGTGGCGAACACCATTTCATGGGACCGTAAAAGCTCCATATAGACGCGCTGAGGCGTATTGCGAGCCAGGATCGTCTTTCTGGGGGAAACTATCACTGATGCGTCCCTGAACATGCGCTCAAGCTGAGCCTGAGGATCGCGAAGCAAAGCCTCATAGCCCTGCAGCAAATCTTCGCCGCGCAGGCTGCGCCCGGTCTGCAGCAACCCGTAGCCCTGCGCGAAAAGATTCATGACAAGGCTGCGCCTGGACGCATCCGCCTCATGAACGACAAGCGTTGCTCCGCGGGTCTGCAATTCTGATCCGGAAGCGTCGGCTATAAGTTCGACATGGGCGTTCAGCGGGCCAAAAAGCTGGCTGGCAAGAGCGGCATCGTCAAACGACAGGGTTTCGGCAAAATTTTGTTTCACGCGTTTTTCCTATTCATCAGGTTCACCGCAATGCGGCATAGATAATTTAACTACGCCAAAATGACAAAAGAGTCCACTCGCATATTCATGTTCCGCTAAAGCCATGCCTCTCTTCCGCCATCGCTTCGGATAGTCCTCGGTGTTCTGCTGAGTCTGTATTCAACGCATCCGGACAATTTTGCAAAAAAAGCAGGCCATTGCTGAACCATGTGCGGTGCAGTCATGCATCTCTGCATTTATTTATCCGTAAATAAAAGATTTTTTATTTATTTCTTGTCAAAAAAATCTTGCGGGGCTATAGAGAAAAAAAGCCCCGTTCACGCTTGACAAAACTCTGACATGCGGGAGTCCGCATCAGCTACACAGCCGGGGCAAGGAGGCATTGCATGTCTTTCCCTTCGTTAAAAATAGGAGATCTTGTTGCTCGTCTGCCCATAGTTCAGGGAGGCATGGGCGTGGGCATTTCGCTGTCACGCCTGGCATCTGCAGTAGCACAGGAAGGCGGCATCGGCGTCATTGCCGGGGCAATGGTCGGCATGCGTGAAAAAGACGTTGTTTCTGATCCCATCGAGGCCAACACCCGCGCGCTGCGGCAGGAAATTGAAAAGGCCAGGTCCGCTACCAGGGGAATCATCGGCGTCAACATCATGGTTGCGCTGACCACGTTTGCTGAAATGGCCAGAACTGCCGTCGAATCACGCGCCGACATCATCTTTTCTGGCGCCGGTCTGCCCATGGAACTGCCCAGGATATTCCTTGACGCCTGCGAACAAAAAAAAGAACAGTTCCGCACCAAACTCGTGCCCATTGTCTCTTCCAGCCGCGCGGCCGGCCTCATTGCAAAAAAATGGCTGATGAAAACAGGGTTGCTGCCTGACGCCTTTGTTCTTGAAGGGCCAAGGGCCGGCGGACATCTCGGCTTTTCAGAAGAAAACATCTTTGATTCTTCCTTTTCGCTGGAAAAGCTGATTTCCGGCGTCGTGGACGTTGCCCGTTCCCTGGAGGACAAGGCCGGAAGGGCCATACCCGTCATTGCCGGAGGCGGAATTTTTTCAGGCGCTGACATAGCACGCGTGATGAATCTTGGCGCTTCCGGCGTGCAGATGGCCACGCGCTTTGTGGCAACAGACGAATGCGACGCCGACATCCGCTTCAAGCAGGCGTACGTCAATGCCCGCGAAGAAGACGTAACCATAATTCACAGTCCCGTGGGCATGCCTGGCCGCGCCCTGGAAAACGAATTCATCGACGCCGCCCGCGAAGGCAAAAAAAAGCCGTTCAAATGCGTCTTCCACTGCATTAAGACGTGCGACCCGCAAAACTCGCCCTACTGCATTGCATCGGCACTGATCAACGCCATGAAGGGCAATCTTGACAAAGGCTTTGCTTTTTGCGGCGCCAACGTTGGCAAGGTCAAAAGCATTGTTTCCGTGCACGAACTGATGGATTCGCTGCGCAGGGAATACGATGAATTCATGGCCGGCTTCTGGAGGGATCGCTCTCCGGCTCAATAAACTACCGCTCTATTCTTATGAAAGCGCCGCCGTCGCCCCATGCGACGGCGGCGCTTTCGCACCTGATATGCAAAAAGCAGCCCCTGCAGACATTGACAAGGCTTTTGCCTGCGGACTATCATTAAAAACTATGCCGCAGTCCGCACAGCCGCGGACTTTCCGGTTATTGCTCATAAAGGTTTTCGGGGTATGAAACAGACATTAGGACTGCGCTTCAGTCATTACGGCCAGGTACTGGCCTGCGTGTGCGATGCCGGAGACTCGCCTCTTGCCGTGGGAGAAAAAGCCATGGTTTATACAGACCAGGGGCCTAACTGCGGCATAGTTGTATGGCAGCGCCCGTGGCACGAAGGCATGGAGCAGTTGCTGGCCGAGCGTAATAAGGCCTCTGCCATGGAAGGAGGCTGCGCTACTGGCTTGCCCTCCATGCCCGAAGCCCGCCGCGCCAGCAAAGAAGAAGCACGAATTTCACAAGACAATGCCGATCTTTCCGAACAGGCGTTTGAATTCTGCCGCATGCGCATCACTGCCCGCGGACTGGAAATGAAACTCGTTGATGTTGAAGTCCTGTACGAACGATCTAAAATCATTTTCTATTTCACTGCGCCTACGCGCATTGATTTTCGCGAGCTCGTCAAGGATCTTGTCCATGAATACCACACTCGCATAGAGCTGCGGCAGATCGGAGTCCGCCACGAAACACAGATGATCGGCGCACTGGGCAATTGCGGGATGGTATGCTGCTGCCGCCGCTTTCTGCACAGGTTTGCTCCTGTCACCATCAAGATGGCAAAGGAGCAGAACCTTTTTTTAAACCCGACTAAAATTTCCGGCATATGCGGACGGTTGCTCTGTTGCCTTAGCTACGAACAGGACAATTACGATGCCTTTCACCACAGCTGTCCGAAACTGGGCAAGCGATATAAGACGGATGAAGGGCACATGCGCGTCTTGCGAAGCAATATGTTTCGCAACAGCATTGTCGTGCTGCCTGACGGCGGCCAGGAAACAGAAATGCAGCTTGAAGACTGGGTTGCCCTCAACCCGACCCGGTCTGAAACCGCACCCCCTCCCTCCGCGGAAGAGCAGAAAACACCAGTTCAGAACGGCAGCATGATGATCGTTTCTGCTTCGCCTGACACGCTGGACGATGATCTTGCCGGTCTTGAAGATCTTGAAGAAGAAGACAGTCACGCTTCGCGGGAACCGCTCATGCTTGGTTCTGAAGAAGCCGCACATCCGCGCAGACGACCCCGCCGGGACGCACAGCACCCCCAGCCGTCAGCTGCCGTCGGACATGGTTCACGGCATATCCAGGGTGCAAAGAGCAATACGCGATAAAAGGAGCCATCGCTTGAAAAGCTACTACATCACTACGCCTATTTACTATGTCAATGCACGCCCGCATCTTGGACATGCCTATTCCACTATTGTAGCGGACACGCTGAAACGCTTTCACCGCATGCTTGGCGAAGACGCGCGAATGCAGACAGGCACTGACGAACACGGCGATAAAATTGTCAAGGCAGCAGAAAAGGCTGGCCTTTCTCCCCAGGCTTTTGTCGATGACATTTCCGGCCTGTTCCGCAATCTGTGGCCCAGGCTCAACATAGATTTTGACGGCTTTATCCGCACGACGGATCCAGCCCATAAAAAATCCGTGCAGTCCCTGCTGCAGCGCCTGTACGACAAGGGCGACATTTATTTCGGCGAATACGGCGGACATTACTGCTATGGCTGCGAACGTTTCTATACCGAAAAAGAACTCGTTGACGGCATGTGCCCCCAGCACCTTACAAAGCCGGACTATATCAGTGAAAAGAACTACTTTTTCAAGATGTCAAAGTATCAGGAGCAGCTGCGCAGGCACATCCTTGACAATCCGGACTTCATCCGACCGGAACGATACCGCAGCGAAGCTCTGGCCATGCTTGAAGGCGGAGTACTTGAAGACCTGTGCATATCGCGCCCGAAATCCCGGCTGACATGGGGCATAGAGTTGCCGTTTGACAAAGACTATGTAAGCTACGTATGGTTTGACGCCCTTGCAAACTATATCACGGCGCTGGGATGGCCCGGAAACGAAAACGACGATTCCGGCTCATACCGCCGCTTCTGGCCGGGCGAACATCTGGTCGCAAAAGACATTCTCAAGCCGCACGGCATTTTCTGGCCGACAATGCTGATGGCGGCAGGAATCCCTCTGTACAAGCACCTGAACGTGCATGGGTACTGGCTTGTAAAAGACACCAAAATGTCAAAATCCCTCGGCAATGTCGTAGACCCCCTTAAGGCCGCCGACCATTTCGGGCTCGATGCTTTCCGCTATTTTCTCATCCGGGAAATGAACTTTGGATCTGACGCCTCATACTCTGCCGAAGCCATCACGACGAGAATCAACGCTGATCTCGCCAACGATCTCGGCAATCTTTTCAGCCGCGTGCTTTCGATGAACGCAAAATATTTTGAAGGCAAAATCCCCCCGCTTGGCGAACAAAGCGATGCAGAC
>JAGAZG010000242.1 GCA_017940105.1 Mailhella sp.
CTTTCGCTGCGCACCGTTCCGTCAGATGGAAAGTCTGGTTTCAATTGGGGCTCTCCGCAGCGCTGGTTTTATCCGGCAAATTTTTTAAGGATCAGGCTGCCGTTCGTGCCGCCAAATCCATAGGAATTGATCATGGCATACTGAGGATCAAGATTTTTGGAACCTTCGGCCATGTAATTCAAATCGCATTCAGGATCAGGATGTCTGAGGTTGGCAGTGCCAGGAACAATGCCCGTTAGCAGCGTCATGGCAGCAAACACGGAAGAAACGCCTCCAGACGCCCCAAGCAAATGCCCTATTTGAGATTTAATCGCCGTAATCGCCAAATTTTTTGCATGGGTTCCAAAAACTTCGTGCAAGGCGCGTGTTTCGGCGATGTCATTGGCATGGGTTGATGTGCCGTGCGCGCTGACATGGCTGATCTGCTCCGGAGCGACATGGGCATCTTCAAGAGCGTGCCGCATGCATGCGGCCATGCCTTCGCCTGTTTCAAGGGGGGCAACCATGTGGTAGGCGTCGTCAGATGCACCGTAGCCGGCGATCTCAGCGATGATATGCGCGCCCCTGCTCTGTGCATGCTCCAGGGTTTCAAGCAGCAGCATTCCAGCCCCTTCGCCCATAACAAAGCCGCAGCGCGTTGCGTCAAACGGGCGTGAAGCCATCTCAGGTGTATCCTGGTTATCGGTGCACAACGCCTTCATGGCGGTAAAACCAGAAATGCCCATTTCTGTAATGGTCGCTTCTGCACCTCCGGTGATCATGGCGTCAGCTCTGCCAAGGACGATCTGGTCATAAGCATAGCCAATGGCATGCAGCGCAGACGTGCAGGCGCTGGTGGCAACGGCGTTGAGGCCTTTTGCCCCAGTGGTTATGGCAACATGGGCCGGAGCCATGTTTGAAATGAGCATGGGAATAAAGAACGGCGAAACCCTGTTCGGGCCTGATTCTACAAGCCGGGTATGGAACTGCTCGATGGTTTTCAGCCCGCCAAGGCCTACTCCAAGCACGACGCCCGTACGCCCCGCTTCGGAAGCTGAAACTTCAAAAGATGCGTTCTCGAGCAGCTGCATGCTTGCACAGACGGCCATCTGGCAAAAGCGATCCATCTTCTGGCACTGGCGCGGCTGGATGTATTTTTGAGGTTCAAAATCGCGCACTTCGCCGGCAATATGCGTGGCAAAATTAGTGGAATCAAACTGAGTTATGCGGCCGATGCCAGACTTGCCTGCCAAAAGGGCCTGCCAACTCGATTCAAGAGTGTTGCCCAGGGGGGTAATGGCTGAAAGACCTGTAATGACAACTCGCTTGCGCTCCACGGGAACCTCCATAAACATTGAAAGAAAAGCCGGGCGACCAATAATGATCCCCGGCTTGTTGTTCATACGCTTACAGCCCAGGCCATGGCGCTGAGGACCGGCGTCAGGCCAAGGCAGGCATGCCTTGCATTAGTTTGCCTTGTCGCCTGCTTTGTCGGCGATGTACTTGACTGCGTCCTTCACCTTGCGGATGCCCTGCGCCTCATCATCCGGGATCTCGACCCCGAAGGTTTCTTCAAAGGCCATGATAAGTTCCGTGAGGTCAAGAGAATCAGCGCCAAGATCTTCAACAAACGAAGATTCAAGCTTAACTTCCTCTTCGGAAAGCTGAAGCTGATTCATAATGATCTTTCTAACTTTTTCTTCGACATCAGACATAGATCCACTCCAATGTTGTTTGTTTTGCAGAAAACCCGAAAAGGCGGGCGCCGCAACGGCATGCGCTGCGGAAATTTGCGCCTCAGCAGTACAGACCTCCGTTAACGGAGATGACCTGCCCTGTGATATACGAGGCTTTAGGCGAGGCCAGAAAAGAAACGGCGTCAGCAACATCCTGTGCTGAACCCAGACGCCCAAGAGGAATGGCGGCCGCATATCTGGCTTTGACATCATCGGCCAGTGCGGCAGTCATGTCGGTTTCGATAAAACCGGGAGCGACGGCATTGACCGTTACGGAACGTGAACCCAGCTCTTTGGCGGCAGACTTGGTCATGCCGATGAGCCCGGCCTTTGCGGCGGCATAATTGACCTGGCCCGCATTGCCCATGAGCCCCACGACAGAAGAGATGTTAATGATGCTGCCCCTGCGTTGCTTGGCCATGATTTTTGAAGCTTCCCGCAAAAAATAAAAGGCCCCGCGAAGATTGGTGTCAAGCACGGCATTAAAATCTTCGTCTTTCATGCGCAAAATCAGCCCGTCGCGGGTGATCCCGGCATTGTTCACAAGAACGGCCAGCACTGCCTTGCCGCGGATTTGATCGGCAAAAAAGGCAGCAACCTGCTCAGCATCAGACGAATCCACGCAAAAAGCCTTGGCCTCGCGGCCTGCTGCGCGGATTTCTTTAACTGTTTCTTCGGCAGCTTCGGGGCGGCTGCGATACGTAAAAAAGATATCAAAGCCGTCTTTAGCCAGCGTCAGCGCAATTGTCCTGCCAATGCCGCGTGAGCCGCCGGTCACCAAAGCTATAATGGGAAGTCCTTCCATCTTGCAACCTCACGGCGTCACATTAGGTCTTTTTCCATAAAAAGACAATGCCAAAAGAAAATATTAAAATGTTAAGCCAGCCTTGCGTAGTTGGCCAGCTCTTCATTAGCGCTTATGGTTTCTACAAGACGCTGCTGCGTGCCCTTGACCACATAGGTGTTGGCCATGGTAACGGCGCTGCTGATGGCCTTGGAATTAGACTTGCCGTGACAGACAAGGGCAAGGCTCTTCAGGCCAAGAAGAGGCGCGCCGCCGTATTCGGCATAGTCAACAATTTTTTTAAAGTTATGAAAGGCTTTTTTCGACAAAACAGCGCCAAGGTACGGCAAAAAGCCGCTGTTTGTCAGTTCGCGCTTGAGCATGTGGCCAAATGCAGAAGCAAGCCCCTCGCTCAGCTTGAGCACGATGTTGCCCACAAAGCCGTCGCACACGGCGACGTCTATGTCGCCGGTAAAAATATCGCGACCCTCGGCATTGCCGATAAAATTCAGGTGCGCAGCCTGCTTTAAAAGCTCATAGCTGCTCTTGACCAGGCTGTTGCCCTTGCCCTCTTCTTCGCCAATGCTCAAAATACCCACGCGCGGATTTTCGTAGCCGAGGATGTCTTTAACAAAGGCAGAGCCCATAAGGCCAAACTGAAACAGATGGCCTGCGCGGCACTCGACATTGGCCCCAACATCCAGAAGAAGCATGGGAGACTTTTCAGTAGGCATGAGCGAAGCCAGCGCAGGACGGTCAACCCCATGGATGCGGCCAAGAATGAACATGGCGCAGGCATAGGCTGCGCCGGAATGGCCGGCGCTGATAAAAGCGTCAGCTTCGCCACTGCGCACAAGCCGACAGGCGACCTGCATGGAAGAGTCTTTTTTATTGCGAAGGATGTCAGAAGGTTTGTCTGTCATCTCAACAGTCTGAGATGCAGGCACGACCTCAAAATCAGTTCCTTCTTCCAATGAAGGAGCAAGTTCATCAAGCGTCTTGTGGATATCTTCTTCTATGCCGACAAGATAAACTTTGGCCCCTGTGGTTTGCGCGGCCTGCAGAGCGCCGGGCACGACGACAGAGGGGCCGAAATCGCCCCCCATGGCGTCCACTGCTATTTTTGCCCTGGCATTACTGCTCATCACTGGCAGCTGCTTCTACTACCTGGCGTCCGTTGTACTTGCCGCATGAGGGGCAGACACTGTGCGGCTTGGTGGGGGCGCCGCAGGAGCAGTAAATAACCGTCGGCTTGGCCACACGGTCATGAGAACGGCGCATGCACTTTCTGGAATGAGACTTTTTGTTCTGCTGAACAGCCATGATTGTACTCCTTAATAACAGGCCAGGTCAGGCCTGACGTTTAACTTTCAAGCGGCGTAAGGCTGCAAGACGGGGATCGCCGGCTTCAGAAGTGCAGCCGCAGTCGCCCTGATTGAGATTTTTACCGCACACGGGGCAGAGCCCTTTGCAGTCCTGTCTGCAGAGGGGCTTGACCGGCAACGCCAGGCTGAACTCCTCCCACAGAAGTGAAGCAAGATCCAAAAACGGCATGCCGTCCTGCTGAAACACGACGCCGTCTTCCATAAAGGACACGGCGTTTTCTGTATCTTCAGGTTCACGCTCCGCCCAGGGATACTCTTCAAACTCCTCAAATTCCTGCGCAAGACGCACAACGGTATCTTCCATGCATCTGTTGCACGGCAGCACAACAGTCCCAGAAAGATCGCCGCGGATCAGGCAGCCGGTATCCTGCGCAAGAATGAAAACCCTTGCTGAAACAGGCTCGGCAATGCGGCAATTGATGCCGTATTCGCCAAGCGGCTTAGCCCAGACTTCATCAGAAGTCACGGTAAGTTCCATGCCCTGTGCGGGCAGGCTGTTCAATGCAATGCGATCAAGCTCCATTCTGCACCTCTGGAACGCGGTACAGTACGCACGGCCGTTTCTTTTGTCAAGGATTTTCCTGGCGGCTGCCGCAGGCGCAACCAAGACTTGCCCTCCCTGACTTTCCTGGGCCAGCGTCATGCAGTTTTCGTTGCTGCTACCCACTGCCACTGACCTTCAAGAATCGTTGCAAAAATATGCCAGCCATGGCATTGATCAAAACGCATAGGGCAGCCCCATAAGTTTTTTCTCACCTTTTGCCCAGGATCGGCCATGACTGGACGATTTTACAACGAATACCGGCAGAAGCTGCGCACGCCAGACCAGGCCGTTCAGCTTGTCAAAAGCGGCGACTGGGTTAGCTACGGCACCATCGGCACCTTCCCCACCCTGCTTGATGCAGCCCTGGCCAGGCGCAGGGATGAGCTTCATGATGTCAAGGTGCGCGGCAATCTTGCCTTTGGCCCAGTTATGGTTGCCGAATGCGACCCCTCACGCGAACACTTCATCTACCACAGCTGGCACTGCTCCGCATATGAGCGAAAGCTCTGCGATCGCAACCTCTGCAATTTCATTCCGATGATCTTCAGGCACCTGGTGCCCTATCACCGGTATTTTCTCACGGTCAATGTCGCCATGGCCTGTGTCACGCCCATGGACAAGCATGGATACTTCAATCTGTCCTGCGCTGCTGGCGTCGCCAAAGGGGTCTTGGAATCGGCAGACATCGTCATCGTTGAAGTCAATGAAAAACTGCCGCACATATACGGAGGTTTTGACGAATCAATACACATTTCTGAAGTGGACGTAGTCGTTGAAGGCGAGCATCTCCCTCTTGCGCAGGTGCCCACGCCCCCCGCGCAGCCGGAAGACATAAAAATTGCAGACCTGATACTGCCCCATATTGTTGACGGGGCGACCCTGCAGCTGGGCATCGGAACCATGCCGAACGTGATAGGACAGCGTCTTGCGGAATCCGACCTCAAGGACTTAGGCATGCATACCGAACTGTGCGGGGACGCCTACTACGCTCTGTACCAGGCTGGCAAACTGACCAACCGGCGCAAGACCTTTCAGCCGGGCAAGGGCGTGACAGGCATGGTCTTTGGCACGGAAAAACTTTACGAATGGGTCGATCACAACCCAGGGGTCATCATGGAGCCACTGGAGTACGTCAATATGGCGGAGGTCATCGCCAGGCATGACAACATAATCTCCATCAACAACTGCGTCGCAGTGGACCTGTATGGGCAAATCAGCTCCGAAACAGCCGGATTTCGGCAGATCAGTGGCACTGGCGGCCAGCTGGATTTTCTGACCGGCGCCTCAATGTCAAAGGGTGGCAAAGCCTTCATCTGCATGAGCTCTGCCTTCCGTGACAAGCGCGGCGCGCTCCATTCCCGCGTTGTTCCATACTTCCAGGGGGATATTGTTACCGTACCGCGCAGCCAGTCCTATTATGTGGCTACGGAATACGGCTGCGTCAACCTTGAGGGCATGTCCACATGGGAACGCGCTGAGCTGCTCATCTCCATTGCTCATCCTGACTTCCGGGAGGCCCTGATACAGGCGGCAGAGCAGC
>JAGAZG010000243.1 GCA_017940105.1 Mailhella sp.
CGCAGCTCAAAGCGGGGCTTATCCTCAGCCTCTGCGCCTTCAGAAGGCCCTGCAGCTTCAGCCAGCTCCTGTTCCTCACCGTTCCCGTCCTCGTATGGATTGCCAGGCTCAAGCGTTGCGGCAAGACGCTCCGCGGCTTCGATTTCCGCCTCGTTAAATGCGGCTTCTTCCTCTCTTTCTTCCGCTCCGATAACGTCTTCGGCTCCGCTCATGTCTATCTGCACGGCACCGGAGCTTTCCTGGGCATCTGCTGATTCCGCAGGCTCTTCAGCTTTCTGCAGGCGAACGTGCGTAAGCGCGGCAATGGCATTTTCGTGAATGCGGAAGAGCATGTCTTTGAACATGGCAAGCCCTTCGCTCTGGTATTCGCGCTTGGGATCGCGCTGAGCGTATCCGCGCAGGCCTATGCCTTCGCGCAGGTAGTCCATGGAGCGCAGGTGTTCCTTCCAGCAGCGGTCGAGGGCATCCAGCAGAAAATAGCGCAGTATGTCATTGTACGCCGGCCCGGATTCTTGCTGAAGTTCCTGGAATATCTGCGAAACTGCTTCCCTGGCGCGATCCTTTCCGGGTATGGCCGACATGGTCATGTCCGGCAGCTTGCGGGCTATGTTGCATACCTGAAGGAGCTGTGAATTGATCTGGACGCAGAGATCGGCATCGGGCGCTTCTTTCAGGCCTTCCAGCGGCTTGTATATGTAGTCGAGCAGTTCGTCGACAAAATCAAAAAGCACGCCCTCAACGCTGGGCAGCTGCATCAGGTCGCGCCGCAGGCTGTAAATGACCTCGCGCTGCTGGTTCATCACGTTGTCATAGTCAAGAAGCGTCTTTCTGATTTCAAAGTTGTGGCCTTCCACGCGCTTCTGGGCGTTTTCAATGGCTTTTGAAACCATGCGGTTTTCAATGGGCACGCCTTCTTCCATGCCCAGCTTTTCCATCATGCCAGAAATCCGCTCCGAACCGAAAATGCGCATGAGGTTGTCTTCCAGCGAAAGGTAAAAGCGGGATGACCCCGGATCGCCCTGACGTCCGGACCGGCCGCGAAGCTGATTGTCAATGCGGCGGCTCTCATGCCTTTCCGTGCCCAGGATATGCAGGCCTCCCAGCTCTTTCACGCCATCGCCAAGAACGATGTCGGTACCGCGGCCTGCCATGTTGGTGGCTATGGTCACATGGCCTCTCTGCCCGGCTTTTGCCACGATGGCGGCTTCCTGCTCATGGTGCTTGGCGTTGAGCACGTCGTGGGGAACGCCTTCCTTTTGCAGCATGGAAGAAAGAAGCTCTGACGTTTCAATGGAAATCGTGCCCACGAGCACGGGCTGCCCCTTCTGATACAGTTCCTTGATGGATTCGATGATGGCCTTGTACTTTTCGCGCTGAGTGCGGTAGATGAGGTCGGGCATGTCCTTGCGGATCATCGGGTTGTTCGTGGGGACCGTGATGGTTTCCAGATGGTAGATCTGGTCAAATTCAACGGCTTCGGTCTGCGCCGTGCCCGTCATGCCGGACAGCTTGTCATACATGCGGAAGTAATTCTGGAAAGTGATGCTCGCAAGAGTCTGGTTTTCAGCCTCGACCTGGACATGCTCCTTGGCTTCGAGAGCCTGATGGAGCCCGTCGCTGTACCTGCGGCCAGGCATAAGGCGGCCGGTGAATTCGTCGACGATGACGACCTTGCCGTCTGCGACGACGTAGTCCACGTCGCGCCTGAAGCAGTGATGGGCCTTGAGAGACTGCAAAATGTGATGCTGGAAAGAAATGCTGCCGGGATCAAAAAGGTTGTCGATTTTCAGGAGCTCTTCGCATTTTGCCACGCCGGCATCGGTGAGCATGGCAGTCTTTGCCTTTTCGTCGACCGTGAAATGCTCATCTTTTTTAAGCTGGCAGACAAGGGCGTCCATGGCCGGATACAGGGCCGTGGATTCATCGCTCGCACCAGAAATGATGAGGGGCGTGCGAGCCTCGTCGATAAGGATGGAGTCAACTTCGTCAACTATGGCGAAGTTATGTCCCCTCTGCACCAGCTGCTCCGCGTAGAACTTCATGTTGTCGCGCAGGTAGTCAAAGCCGAACTCGTTGTTCGTGCCATAGGTTATGTCGCAGGCATACGCCTCTTTGCGCTGCTCATCGGTGAGTCCGTGCACGATGACGCCCACCGTCAGGCCCAGCGCCCTGTACACGCGGCCCATCCATTCTGCATCGCGGCGGGCAAGGTAATCGTTTACCGTAACGATATGCACGCCCTTGCCGGAAAGCGCGTTGAGCACGACCGGCAGCGTGGCGACAAGGGTCTTGCCCTCGCCTGTCTTCATTTCGGCAATTTTGCCGTCGTGCAGGACCATGCCGCCGAGAAGCTGCACGTCGTAATGGCGCATGCCGAGCACGCGCCTGGCCGCCTCGCGCACAAGGGCAAAGACTTCGGGCAGCGCGTCATCAAGGCTCCGCCCGTCTTCCATAACCTGACGGCGGATCTCCGCAAGGCGGGCCGGCATTTCTTCGTCTGAAAGGGCCTGCATTTCCGGTTCGAGCGCATTGCACTTTTTCAGCCGCGGCCTCAGCGACTTGAGATAACGCTCGTTGCGTGTGCCAAATATCTTACCGATCAGCCATTTGATCATATGAGACTCCATGAATGTGCGTTTGAACTTGATGAAGATAAGACAAGCCTTGCTGTTTGGCAAATCCCAAGACGCCAGTTTTGCCGTTTTTTTCGCCGGACTTGCGTTTTTAGCCCCGCGCGTGCATGCTTAGGCAGCCACAGGAGGCCAGAGACGCCTTCAGGCAATGCCACTCCCTGCAGTTTCAGCAAAGGCGCATGTGAACATATGAAGCAAAACACGCTTTTTCTGCTCCTGACCATTATCTTATCGTGCTCTCTCATGACTGCATGCTTCGGCAGGAAGCATGTTTCCGGTCCAAAACACCGCGGAACGGCTTTGTATACCGTGCGCGGCAAAACATACCACCCCCTGGCGTCGGCCAGGGGCTTTTCCGAAACTGGCACCGCCTCATGGTACGGACCGGGATTCCATGGCAGAAAGACAGCCAGCGGGGAGCGCTTCAACCAGAACGACATGACCGCAGCCCACAAGCTTCTGCCGTTCGGCACAAAAATACTGGTGAAAAACCTCGACAATGGCCTCGAGGCGGTGGTCAGGGTCAATGACCGCGGCCCGTTTGCGGCAAACCGCATACTGGATCTTTCCAAAGGTGCCGCAGGCAGGCTGGGCATGCTTGCAAGAGGGACGGCAAAAGTGCGCATAACGGCGCTTGACAGGGAAGGCAAGGCTCCCCTGCTTACGCCGGAAGGCGATCTGCTCGGGCTCTTTTACGTGCAGGTCGAAAGCTTTCACATGGCGGCCCAGGCTGAAGAAACGGCCGTCAGCATGCGTTCAGGCGGCTATGGCTGCCGCATAGTCCGCCAGCCTGGCGGACGGCATGCCGTGCAGCTCGGCCCCTATTTTTCACGCTCAGAAGCAGAACATGCCGCGCTTCCCTTGCGGGCGCGCCACCGCGGGCTGTTTGTCATTGCGGAATAAAGGCTAGGCTTTCACGCCTCCGGCCC
>JAGAZG010000023.1 GCA_017940105.1 Mailhella sp.
ACGTTCCTTGACGAGGGTGCCGGCAAGAAAGCCCATGCCCCCAAGCGGCGATGGCGCGACCATTTCATGCGTCCAAATGCGCGCATAATAGCTCTGTCCGTCATAGGCGGTGCGGATGTAGGCGTCAAGAATGCGTCCGAGCTTTTCTTCGGCCGGCAATGGTGAGTCGCATATTTCGGCCATTTGCTTTTCGTTGACGATATGCTCATGCACTTCATCAAGCACAACGCGGTACAGATCGTCGCGGCTGCCAAAGTAGTAGTTGACGGCAGCGCTGTTCACCCCGGCCTCGCGGCATATTATCTTGCTGGTCGTGTCGGCATAGCCATGCTCGGCAAAAAGCCTGACGGCCGTTTCAAGAATGTGACGGCGCGTCGCTTCTCCATCATCCCTGGGGTTTTTCTTTCTTGAAAAAAAAATCATGCAAGTGCCTCAGTGCGCTTTTGTTCAGCAGAGGATAAAGCAACTCTGCACGCCGTGCAAGGTTAACAAAATCAGCTTCAACCGAAGCGTTGCCTGCCTTGCGCAAATCAGGCCGCAACTGAAACAATTCTGCCTGGGACAGCACTTGAATTGCATAAAAAAAGCTGGGGCAGACCGCATGATCGTGCCCCAGAATTTCATTGCCACCCCTGCATGAGCAGAACCGCTGCACGTATCTCTTCACAGCACATTCGCGCCCGACGAAGGATGGCCGACATCTGCCCGGGATTGGAGAGGGTTCCTGAGCAGACCGTGACAAACATCTCGCATGAATTCATATAAAATCTAAATTTGAATTTGAACTCTTTCTTCTCTTTTGTCAAGTGCAAAAAACTGCAGGATACCGAAGATTACGCCTTGCCAATGCTTTTAAGCCTGTGCTAAAGAAAAGTTAACCTTTTTCACCCGTAACTGTAAGGAGTCTTTTATGGGTAAATTTGTCATTAAGCCTGCGAAAAACGGCATCATGTTCAACCTTAAAGCCGGCAACAGCCAAGTTATTGCCACTTCTGAAGTCTATTCAAAAGAAGCTGCCTGCAGAAAAGGCATTGCGAGCGTGCAGAAGAACGCCCCCATCGCCAATCTGGAAGATCAGACGGAAGAAGAGCCTAAAACGTTCAGCAATCCCAAATTTGAGCTGTATCAGGACAAGGCGGGCAAGTTCCGTTTTCGCCTGAAAGCCAGAAACGGCCAGATCATAGCCGTTTCAGAAGCCTATGAGGCTAAAAAATCCGCGCTGAACGGCATAGAGAGCGTGCGCAAAAACGCCGCAGACGGCGAGATTGTCAAAGAAGAAGCCTGAGCTTTTTTGTTATGCAAGCAAAAGGGGCGGCCTGACAGCAGGCCGCCCCTTTTGCCGTTTGTGCACTATAGTTACTTTAGCTTTTCCAGAAGATCAGCGCGGATGGCGTCTATGCTGCCGCGGCCGTCAAGCTCTATGTAGCGGGTTTCGCCTTTTGCAGCGAGGGCTTTAAAATAATATGCAGCCGCGAGGGTGCCGTTGCTTTCGTCATAATAGATGTCATGACGCTTGTTGATGGCGGCTTCGTCCTGATCGTCGGCACGGGTTTTCAGCGCTCCGCCGCAAACGCGGCAGACATCGCCTGCAGGCTTGATGGCGTCAATAAAAATATTGTTGGGATGATTATTGTTGTTCACGCAGAGGCGGCGGCCCATGATGCGGTCCTTCGCGGTTTTGCGCGGGAGCAGTATCTCAACGACATAATCAAGCTTCATGCCGGCCTTTTTCAGGGCTTCATCAAGCTTTCTGGCCTGTTCCATATTGCGCGGAAAGCCGTCCAGCAGCCAGCCCTTGTCACCCTGCTCCTTCAAAATGTCCAGCACCATTGGAATGGTGATTTCATCAGGCACAAGCTCGCCGCGATCAATGTAGGCCTTGGCTTTTTTGCCAAGCTCAGTGCCGTTGCCTATGTGCTGGCGAAACACAGCGCCGGACTCAATATGGCGGATGCCATACTTCTCCATGAGCAGAGCGCCCTGCGTTCCCTTGCCGCTGCCGTTTGGTCCGAAAATAAGGATATTCATGACTTCCCCTTGCTGCTTACAGCATCTATCTGTTTATCAGTTAAAACACAGCCGATGCGCTTTTCGGCGGCCGCCGGGCCATGCAACATTTTCAAGCCTTCCCTGATGAAGGCAAGGCCTTTCAATTTGTTCACGGCTCGTGGTGCTTTGCATCAGCAAAAAAAAACATGGCCTTCCATTTTTTTGAGCGACAGAAATCCTATGTATTTCCACGGCACATTGCAAGCGTTGTTTAGAGCATTTTCAAAAATGCTCGAGACAGTTTTGCCGGAGGTAAAGCTGTCTCGCCAGCCATGAGTAGCCTGGGATTCACTTCCGGCGTCAAACGAAATGGCTGGCGTAATGGGACTACGCGCTCGTAAAGTGTATCCAGAGCGATAGTCTCAATATTTCTTGAAAGCGCTCTAATG
>JAGAZG010000244.1 GCA_017940105.1 Mailhella sp.
CGAGGCGTTGCCACAAAATATCTGCAAAACTATCTTGGCTGGTTCAGGAGATTCAAACGAGAAAATCTTTCTATTCCTGACTTCGCTTGGATTCAATCCTCTGTAACTTTTCAATGCAATTCTTTTTGAGACTAGAGCCTTCAGACTACAGCAACTCTGCCGGCGTAATATTTGAAAATCCTGTCTATGGCAGCTTCAGTCCGCTTATTGCCAGCATCTCATCAGATGATGATGCGCTTAATACAGAAATACCTGTCTCTGTCGGCAATATGAAAATTGATAAAATTATTGCTGGCAATGTCGAGGTCAGGCAGGGCGATACGGTAATCGGACATTATTATGTGGACTCAAATGGCAAGCTTTGTTTCAAGCAAGAGCATGCTTACAGTCATACCTTTGAAGATTCAGAGGGGAATACCTTCAATACAGAGTCAGAATCGATCGTGACATATCTTCAGGTCAGAGGAGAAAGCGGTAATGAGACCAAGACCTATGATCTGACAGTTACCCTGAACATAGGTGACAGTGATCCTGTCGCTGCCAGCATACTTGAAATTGTCGATGGCGACGAGACCGTCCACAATATATTTGAGGAAGGCTCAAAACCCAGCGCAGACGGCAAGACGAGAGTGGTCAGCATCCGCATTGATGGCGAAGATGAGGAGCATACCCTTGAATCATCAGGTTCGGATGAAAATGGCTTTTCGCTGTTCAGCGACGGCATAGTCACTCTTCATATCAACAGTGATGGAGATTATTTTGCGACGCTGGATGTCGAAAGAGTGACAACAGCTCAGAAAAGGACGTTTTACTACACCATCATGGATGGAGATGGCGACATAAGCGAGAATACAGTTTCGTTCCTTACGGGCGAACCTGTCATAAGCGTTAAGGAAGATGGCTCAAAGGTTGTAGACGGCAAAGTAAAGATTGTTGAAAATAAATCCCATGCTGATGGGACAATAAACCCCGGCGTAGACAACTTCGATCTTGTGGATGTGGAATGGTCTGAGTCTGCTGATATGTATGTGAACAGCAGGTATGCGGATTTGGTATTGCCTGATGATTTAAAGTTTAGCTTGCTTTCTAAAACAAAGGGTGCAGACGGCAGCATTACCTTGGCATTCAATTATGGCACGCTCGTTGTGCACAACGATGGCAGCTATACGTTTGACATGGCACTGCTCAAGGATGGCAAAGGCAATCAGCTGAAAGACGAAAATGGCAATGCCGTTCAGTTTGCCAATCCATTGCCCGAGGGATACACGATTCGCCCCATGCTTACGTTTACTGCAAGGATTCAGGATGACGATGGAAATTGGAACGAAGTGAGTCAAACAGGGTACCTGAAAATTACAGGGGCAAATGACAGCGGCAAGCTTTATGAAGGCGGTGCAGGCGTTACATTCAATCATGAACTTTATATGGATGCCAAGGCGGAAGGGGCCAATACAATAGACAGCCAGTACCGTGTTGGCTACCATTCCAAATTAAGAGATAACGCCTCAGTTGATGGAAAAACCTGGAAAGATTTATATCGCAACGAAACGGATGTTCCTCATGCGCGTTCCGATGCATGGCTGGCTTTTAAACTTGAGGATCCTGATCTTGCCGATACGCTGACATTCAACGCAACTTTGACAGCCGAAGGGGCATACAATAATATAAAAAATAAAAACTCCGCAGACTTGCTGCAGAATCAGCAGCTTTGCACCTATGACGCCATTAAGGAATTTACCGAAGGTCCGGATGTTAGTGTCGCATTTGCGAAAGAATGGCATGAGTTTACGCAACGCTACCCTGAGAACGTCATAAAGAACATGTTTTTTTACAAAACAGATTATGGCCTTTTTATCGTTGCCAACGAGGCTGTTGACCCGCAGAGCGCTCCGTTTGCAGATCTTGGAAATACAAGTAAGAATGCCTACTGGCTGACGTTCCTTGTCGATTCCGATGCCTCTGCAGTACGCCAGCTTGCAGAAGGAGGCGGACAAAGCACGGAGACAAATGGAACGACTTTGAAATTCCAATTCTGGGTGACAGATACTGCTGGAGAAAAGGTACGAATCTTTTTTGATAAGAACGATAAGGGCAGCATATCTAAAAATGTTTATGTCCATGTGTATGGCTCGAATCAGGCTCCTGAAATACAAATTGATGGCTATAAGCTCGTCATCCATGATGACGATGTTTCAAAGGCTGTCGGCACCAATACGGGAGATCCTGAATCGCATAAAATTTCAGTTGTGTATCAAAACGTAGTTTTTGACGAGAAAGATATCAAAACGGGTAGTATTGAGCTGAGCAAAGGCAATGTGAAAATCAGATTTACCTCGACAAAAGTCGACTCAGATAATGGTACGGAATATGAACTGAGTGAATTTCAGCGTTATGACAGTGCAAGCGGAAGATGGCAGAATATTAGCGGAGAACAAGCAGTTATTATTGTCAAAGACAAGCGTGGTGCCACGGCCAGGCATGAAGTCTTTTTGGATAACGGGGATGTTTATTCCCTGGATTCAGGCAGTTCCGTCATATACTCCATGAAAAATGATGAAACTGGTTCGCTTTATGGAGGCAACGCCGCAGACAGCCTGAACGGAGGAAAGCTGAATGACAGCATCTGGGGTGGTTCCGGCAATGATAGAATGGATGGCGGCGCCGGCAATGACAGACTGTATGGCGAAGCCGGCAATGACACTTTGCTTGCTGGAACCGACGTTATCACCAGCGACCCGAAAACCGGCGAGTTCTTTACCGGCAACATCCTTGTGGGCGGTGAGGGCAGCGATACGCTGACTGGCGGTATTGGAACTGATGTCCTCATTGGCGATGGAGGTAAAAACCTGCAGGCGCTCATAGAGGGCACGGCTAATTCTGAAACGTTCCAGAAATATCTTGCCACCAAGGACTTTGCTGAACTTGATGAATTTTTTGATAAGTACGGCAACGCTGATGAAGGCAGCGGCGATGACGTGCTGCTTGGCGGCAGCGGAGATGACATATTGTTTGGCGGGGTCGGCAACGACGTGCTTTTGGGGGACGGAGGCTCAGCTCTGCAAAAACTTGTGTCTGACACGGACAATGCAGAGAACTTCCAGAAGTTACTTGCCAGCAAAGACAAGGACGATTTGGAAGCGTTTGACGAAAATTACGGCAACGTTGGCGAAGGCAACGGCGATGACATATTGTTTGGAGGCGAAGGCGATGACATCGTTTTCGGCGGATCGGGAAATGACCTCCTGGTTGGCGGCGCAGGCAATGATAAACTTTACGGCGGCGCAGGCAATGATATCAGGGTCTACGACAGTACGGATTACCTCATTGACGGTGGCGCGGGCATTGACTTTTTGATCTCTGACAGCGCATCTCTTGGCGAGATGCTTGACAATAAAAATGTAGACCACGTTGAGGTGTTCTTAGAGGCAAAAAACACTGAGGTCATGACAGGTCTCGAAGACATTGCCGCATGGCAGGAGAAATATGGCATATCGCTGACCGACAGCGATAATGACGGCAATGCAGAGTCTGTAACGCTGAAGCAAGTTGACGATCGTAATGCCAATGGCTGGATTCACAGCAGCACCGGGTACGAGCACCATGACGCCAGCGGGAATATAGATCTTGTAATGAGTACGAAGCCAGCTGGAGAGGACGTCACTGCCCAAGAATTAATAATTCTCTCTTCAGGTGGCGCATAAAAAAGAAGGAGGGCGGAACATTTGTTCCGCCCTCTTTGCCTGAAGCTCTTTTAAGTTTTTTCAGCCCGTTACTTTATGTACTGGTTTTCCCACTTGTCCAAGGTGCCGTCGGCCTTGATGGCGGCCATCCATGCGTTCACGGCGTCAAGCAGTGCGGGGCTCTCCTTGCTCATGAGCACGCCGAAGTGGTTTTCGGTGAAGGGTTTGTCCACCAGCGGAGCGGCTACCTTGGGATTGTCCTTGGCGTAGCGGCGGGCCTCCATGGTTTCCGTGATCATCACGTCAGCCTTGCCTTCGCCCACGAGGCCGGGAATTTCGGCGTTCTGCTCATGCATGATGAGCTGGGCCTTGGGAGTGGATTCCTTGGCGAATTTTTCGTTGGTGCCGCCTGGGTTGTACATCACGCGCACAGCAGGCTGGTTCACGTCGTCCAGAGACTTGAACTGACCTTCCTTGCCCTTGGTCACGAGAATGGTCTTGCCGAAGGTGAGATAGCCGTCAGACATGTTCATCACGGCCTTGCGTGCGTCGGTAACGGTGATGCCGCACATGGCCACGTCAAACTTATCAGCCATGGTGTCGGACTGCAGCGTTTTCCAGGTGGTGGGCACATAGACCAGCTCAAGGCCCATGTGCTTTGCCAGAGAAGCGGCCATTTCGGCATCAAAGCCCTCATATTTGCCGGTTTCCTTGTTCAGGTAGCTCATGGGCTTGTAATCGCCGGTGCTGCCGACGAGCAGTTTGCCGCTGGCTTTGATTTCGTCAAGGCTCCTGGCCTGCGCGTCAGAAAGAGTCATGCCTGCCGCCGCAGCGACGGCAAGCGCCGTCAAAAGGATTTTTTTCATGCTCTGCTCCGGTAAAAATAAAATAAATTGGATAGATAGAATTATATGCTGGTTTTTTGCGCATGTCCATCACGTGCAAAAAATATCAAGAAATAATGAACGCTCCCGCTTTAACATTGAAGAAGAGTAAAAAAATATTTATATTGCTCAGAAATCCAATGGCAGAGCGTTGTCAGGCCATTTCCCTGCATAAGTGTCCGGCAGAACTGCCGCCTAATACCCTGAATGGAAGAACGATCATGCCCATGTTCAAACGTGTTTTCTGCGCCACGTGCGCCGTATTTTTGCTGACAAGCGGCCAGCTGGCATTTGCCGGCGACGCAAATAGCGACATCTGGAAGGCCGCAGCCAGGGGCGATGCCGCTGCCATAAGCGGATATCTCGACCGGCATGGCAATCCCAGCGCCTGCGACCGCGACAAGGTGACGCTGCTGCACATGGCCGCAGGCAGCGGAAATGCCGCTGTGGCAGACATGCTGATTGCCAAGGGTGCTAAAACCGGCGCCAGGGACAGCTATGGACAGACCCCGCTTCATGTTGCCGCGCTTGCCGGCCATGCCGAAACGGCAAAGCTGCTGATAAGCAAGGGAGCAAAGGTCGATGAGCAGGACAGGGCCGGCCATACGCCGCTGCATTTTGCCGCCATGCGTGGCCGGACGGAGGTCGCTTCGCTGCTGCTTGCCAAGGGCGCAAAGGTGAACGCGCAGAATAAGGACGGTCTTGCGCCGCTGCACTTTGCCGCCTATGAAGGCCATGCCGAAACGGCAAAGCTGCTGCTTGCCAAAGGGGCAAATGCCAGTGTGAAAACACGCGATGGCATAACGCCGCTTTATGTTGCCGAGCAGCGCGGCGCATCGGATATAGCCGCCATGCTCAGGGCAAAGGGCGCTAAGAAGTGACGATCTGAGTGCAAGCTTGAAAAAGCCCTGCGCCTGTTTTGGGCAGGGCTTTTTTAGTACAAATATTTGACATAGAAAATCGTTTTCAATATCATATTTTGAGATGCGTCGCCTTGCCGGCGCCAGGCAGATCAATACCGGGAGCAATCATGACACCTTTGCAAATCATTTCTTCGCTGCGCACGCTTTTATCCATACGGCAGCCTGTGTTCATCTGGGGGGCGCCCGGCGTGGGCAAGAGCCAGGTCGTGGCGGAGACGGCGCATTCCATGGGATATGCGCTCAAAGATATACGGGCTATCCTGCTGGATCCGGTGGATTTGCGCGGCATACCGCGCATCACGCCGCAGGGCGGCACTCAGTGGTGCCCGCCATCGTTTTTGCCTGGGCCAGGCGATGCAGGGCAGGGCATACTTTTTTTAGATGAGCTTAACGCCGCTCCTCCGCTGGTGCAGGCTGCCTGCTACCAGCTGATTCTTGACCGCCGCATAGGCGAATACGAACTTCCGGCAGGCTGGGTCGTGGTGGCTGCCGGCAACCGTGAGAGCGACAGGGCCGTGACGCATCGCATGCCGACAGCCCTTTCCAACCGCATGGTCCATCTTGAGTTTGAGACCTGCCTTGACGATTGGCTGCGCTGGGCCGTTGGGGCGGGCATCCGGGCCGAAGTCCGCGCTTTTTTGCAGTTCCGCCCCAGCCTGCTGCACGATTTCGACCCGCGTTCAGCATCCAGGGCGTTTGCCTCGCCGCGTTCATGGTCATTTGTTTCATCCATGCTCGATGCCGATCCGGCCGGCGATGTGGAATACGATCTTTTCCGCGGCGCTGTCGGCGACGGGGCTGCTGCTGAATTCATGGGATTTTTGCAGGTATGGCGCTCCCTGCCGTCGGTGGACGGCATCCTTGCCGCCCCTCTTGAAGCCGCCGTGCCCTCTGAACCCGCCGCCCTTTATGCCGTGAGCGAGGCACTGGCCGCACGCGCATCGTGGAGCAACATGCCATCTGTTGCGGCCTATATGGAACGGCTGCCCGTGGAATTTGGCGTCCTGTGCATGCGCCAGGCAGTGTGCCGCGAACGGTCGCTTGTAGAAAGCCCGGCCTTCGCAGCATGGGCGCAGAATCATGCGGATGTGCTGGTATGAGCCCTGCGGGAAGGAACTTTCCTTTAAAAAACGAAGGCGAATCGCTTGAAAAAGCGGCCCTTGCAGCCATGACCCGTGCCCGTGCAACGCTGGTGCTGGAACATCCGTTTTTCGGTTCTGTCGCTTTGCGCATGACCCTTGCCTGTGATAAAGAATGCGCCGACCTGTGGGCAGACGGGCGCACGCTCGCCTGCAATCCCGCTTATGCGTCGTCGCTTCCCGAAAACAAGCTGGTGGCGGCGCTGGCCCATGAGGTGCTGCACATTGCCCTCGGCCATCACGTGCGCAGAGGGGGGCGTAACGAAAGGCTGTGGAACAGGGCCTGCGACTTTGCCGTCAACGCCATACTGGCGGAGGCAGGATTCTCGCTGCCGGACGGCGCTCCATGGCGGCAGGAATACGCGGGCAAAAGCGCAGATGACATTTATGCGTGGCTGGCTCGCCTTCAGGATGACGAAAGCCACGGGGCAGCTACGGAAAGCAAAGAGGGTGAAGAAAGCAGCGCAGATGCCGACGGCAGCGGAAGCCTTGGCGGGGAAGAGGGGCAGGAAAACGAGAGCCGCGGGGCTTCCCGCCCACGCGAAGGCAAAGATTTGGGCGGAGAGCAAGGCGGTCATGGGACACGGTTTTCAGAAGCAGCGCAGGGGCCTGAACGCGATGCGGAGCATGATTTTTCAGGGGAAGTGCGCGATCATCCCCTGCTGAGCAGCCGCAATGGAAGTTCAGGCAAGGCCCGGGCCGGGCAGGAATCCGACATTGCCATGGTGCAGGCGATGCAGGAAGCCCTGCGCATGGGCGACATGCCCGCAGGCCTGGCCCGCATGGTCCGCAGCCGCGTGCGCGCCATGCTGGACTGGCGTCAGATCCTGGCACGCTTCATAGAAAACTGTTCCGACAGCGACTATTCATGGACGCAGCCTGACAGGCGCTATATCCACCAGGGGCTGTACCTGCCCTCACGCAGGGAAGCAAAACTCCCGGAGATAGTGCTTGCGGTGGACTGCTCAGGCTCGGTGGATGCGCCGATGCTTGAGCGTTTCTGCGCCGAACTTTCCGGCATACTCGAAACCTGCGAGACAACGCTGACCGTGCTTTATCATGACATGCATGTGAACAGGCACGACGTGTTCACGCGCCAGGACATGCCTTTCACGCCACTGCCCGTTGGCGGCGGAGGCACGGATTTCAGGCCCGTGCCTGAATACATAGAGGAACTGGGCGTGAAACCGGCATGCCTTTTGTGGTTCACCGACCTGGAATGCGACCGTTTTCCTGAAGAGCCGGCATATCCAGTGCTGTGGATAACGCCTGAAGGGGCGCGCATGGTTCCCCCTTTTGGAGAAATGCTGGAAATTCCCCTGGCGATGCCAGAGCCTGGAGGCCGTTCGCATAAGGGTAAGATTGGTCCTTTTCCGGGAAGGTTTAATTTTTGAAGGAGCCGCATATGAATATAGAATGGAAGATAACAAAAAAGCGCGGAAACCTGCGTCCGGTGCTGACCTACTGCGTGACGCTTGAAGAATTCGAAAAAGAACTTGCGCTGCCGCCTTTGCGCGTGAGCTCAACCATCCCGGAACCGCAGGATTCCTGGCAGGAGTACTGCTATCCGGGCCAGATGGAGCGAGCCGAAGGCAACGAACCTTCTGCCTTTTATGAACTGGAATCGCCATCGCACAGGGGCAAAAGCTGGCCGCAGACCCTGCGCCTGCCCTGGCGCGAGGGCAACGCCTACCCTGAAGTGGAGGAGTCCTTTCAAAATTTTCGCAGCGAGTTTGAAAAAATGCTGCGACAGGCCTATGCCAGCGCACCCATGAATGAAGAGCGCAGCCTTTCATCCAGCAATGCTGTTCGCGCGCATGTTGCGCCGGGCGTGGCGGCGGCTCGTTTTTTGCGCATGGCCGGACGTTCTGCCATTAAGCCCGAAGAAACGGCGCAGTAGCCGCGTTCCTGCCATGATTCCGGAGACGGACGCATCCTTTTCTGACGGGCAGGATGCCGTTTTTTTTGCGATGCAGTCCAGGCGTCGTGCCCGTCTGTATAGAATTATTCCTGGCCCGGGAGTCAGTCCTGAAGAATATTTCCCGGATGCCGGCATGATGATGCCGGCACCCTCGTCGGATATTCTCCCGTAAAGCATGCGGTGCAGTAATGATCCGGCTCAGAAACTGAGCTGAGCAGTCCGTCAAGCGAAAGATAGTGCAGGGAGTCCAGCCCCAGCATGTCGGCGATTTGCTGTTCATTCATTTGCGTGGCGATCAGCTCCGCAGGAGAAGGAAAATCGATGCCGTAGAAGCATGGATGCTTAACCGGAGGGCTGCTTACCCGGAAGTGCACGGCTTTCGCTCCCATTTCGCGCAGCTTGGCTACCCTTGTTCGTATGGTCGTGCCCCGGACAATGGAATCGTCCACCACGCACAGGCTTTTGCCCCGTATCATGGAGCGCACAGGGTTGATTTTGACCCTCACGCTGTACTGCCGCATGTTCTGCGAGGGCTGGATGAACGTACGGCCTACATAATGATTGCGGATAAGCGCATGTTCGTAGGGGAGGCCTGATTCCTGAGCGGCTCCCAGCGACGCATAGACGCCGGAGTCTGGGAAAGGTATGACGCATTCTGCGTCTGCCATGGCTTCGCGCATCATGATTTTTCCCATGAGCTTGCGGCATTGATAAACATCTTCCCCAAAAATGCAGGAATCTGGCCTGGCGAAGTACACCAGCTCAAAGATGCATTGCCGTACCGGAACGTTTGCTGGGGCAAAGAACATGCTTCTGCAGTCATGGCGGCCCGGCCCGGCGATGATCATTTCTCCCGGCCTGACTTCCCGGACGTAATCAGCCTCTAAAAGATCAAATGCGCAGCTTTCGGACGCAAAAAGGAGAGAATGCCCTGTCTTGCCTATGCTCAGCGGGTGAAAGCCGTGCGGATCGCGAACGGCAAACAAGGTCCCGTCGGCCATGATGATCAGGCTGTAAGCACCTTCCACCCTGCTGCAGGCCGAGATGATCGCCTGCGCAATGTCGCTGCCCTGCAGTGCCTTTGCTATGAGATGCACGAATATTTCGCTGTCCGACGTTGTTTGAAAAATGCATCCTTCGTCTTCCAGCATGCGCCTCAGTTCCCGGGCGTTGGTCAGATTTCCGTTATGCGCCAAAGCCAGCTGAACGCCGCCCTTGATGCGCACCAGCAAGGGCTGGGCGTTGCGTATCAGCGGCTTTCCGGCGGTGGAATAGCGCACATGCCCGATGGCTGTCCTTCCGGCAAGATGCCTGAGGTCATCTTCGCTGAACACCTCAGGAACAAGCCCCATGCCTGTATGCTGGTGAGCAATGCCGGAATGCTCGTCCCATGAGACTATGCCGGAGCTTTCCTGGCCCCTGTGCTGCAGGGCGTAAAGCCCGAAGTATGCCAGCCTTGCCGCTTCTTCAGTATCCGTGATGCCGATGATGCCGCACATGACAGAATCCTCATGTTTTTTTACAGCATGTTTTCATGCTGCATTATCAGGGATCGATTGGTCTCGCCGTCAAAAGCAAAAAATATCGCCCCGGAATATGTCAGAGCAATGATTTCAGGCGAGCCAAGGCCTTCAGGGTGTTTTCCGGCGAATTGAAAGCCGTCATGCGCACATAGCCTTCGCCGCTTGCGCCGAAGCCTGCTCCGGGCGTGCAGACGACAGCGGCGTTTTGCAGCAGAAGGTCGAAAAAGTCCCAGGAAGTCATGCCGCCTGGTGTTTTCAGCCAGACGTATGGGGAATGGATTCCGCCATAGGCGGCAAGGCCCATCAGGTCCAGTCCACGCAGCATGTTCCTGGCATTGCCGCGGTAGATGTTCAGCACATGCGCGATCTGCGCCTGCCCTGCGGGGCTGAACACTGCTTCGGCTGCGCGCTGCACGATGTATGGGCAGCCGTTATACTTGGTGCTCTGGCGGCGCAGCCACATGTCGTGCAGCGAGAGCATGGTCCCGTCATCGGCGCGTGCTTTCAGCTTTTTGGGCACTACGGTATACGCGCATCGCATCCCGGTGAATCCGGCTGTTTTGGACAGGCTGCGAAATTCAACAGCCACTTCGTCCGCGCCTTCAATCTCAAAGATGCTTCGCGGCTGATCAGGGTCAGAAACAAAGCATTCATAGGCCGCGTCAAAGAGCAGGAAAGCGTCGTTTTCCCTGGCGTAGGCAACCCAGCGCTCCAGTGCAGTCCTGCTGAGTACCGTTCCCGTGGGATTGTTCGGCGAGCAGAGGTAAATGACGTCCGGCCGATGTTCAGGCAGGGCGGGTTCAAAGCCGTTTTCCGCAGTGCAGGGGAGGTAGATGATGCGGCTCCAGCGGCCGTCTTTAAATTCGCCGCATCGTCCGGACATGGCGTTGGAATCGACATAGACGGGGTATACCGGGTCTGTGAGGGCAATCACGGCATCCGTGCCGAACATCTCCTGAAAGTTGCCCACGTCGCTTTTGGCTCCGTCGCTGATGAATATTTCATCGGCGTCGAGCGCAATGCCGCGCGAGCGAAAGTCGTGCTCAAGGATGGCATCGCGCAGAAAGGCATAGCCCTGTTCCGGACCGTAGCCGCGGAACGTTTCGGAATGTCCCATTTCGTCCGCAGCCTTGTGCAGCGCTTCGATAACGGCCGGAACAAGGGGCTGGGAAACATCGCCTATGCCGAGGCTGATGATTTCTTTTTCAGGGTTGGCATGTTGAAATGCCCGTACGCGGCGGGCTATTTCGCTGAACAGGTAGCTGGATGAAAGGCTGGCATAGGCGCTGTTGATGCTGGGCATGGCGTTTACCTCAATAGGATGGAGTGTTTTCATGAAGCGTCCAGACGCCGCAGGGGCATACGCCGGCGCATATGCCGCAGCCGATGCAGCGTTCAGGATCGGAAACATAGGCTGGTCCGGCAGCATTGCCGGTTTCGATGCGCGCAATGGCCCTTTGCGGACAGAAGCGCATGCACGTGCCGCAGTCTGCACAGCGCCTGCCCCTGTTTTTGCCTTGGCTGGTTCCGGCGCAGGCTTCGTTCTGCCAGGAGGGAGCGCGCAGGCGCATGCTGCCGCGGGCTGCCAGGGGACTCACGAAATAATCGTCGGAAATCACGTCGCTGAAAATGCCGCAGCGCACCCATGCCGTTTGGCGGAACTCAGCCATGGATGTCCGCGCAGGAATGTGTTCGCCATTCTGCCTGGGCGTGAGCTTGCGCCATTCCCGCCAGTTCCCCAGTTCGCCGCGCAGTTCCTGCCGGCCAATGGCGGTGAGAAATCCGTCCAGGCCGCGGCTGAGAAACTCTTCGTCGTGCTTGTCCAGCTCATGCAGGGTCGCGTCCTGTGAAGAATAGGATCCC
>JAGAZG010000245.1 GCA_017940105.1 Mailhella sp.
CCGAGCACGCCAGCATGAGATCGCGGGAACGAACCGCGCTCACATCAAGCGCTTCGGTAAAGCGGCTGCCCCAGGCTTCTTCAAGGCCAAGGGCAACGGCATAGGGCATGATCTCCTGAAAGTGCTCAGCCGTCAGCTCTGGGGGATTGATAAGATTCAACCGGTCACGCTCGGCCATGCCGATGTACATGGCAAGGCCTTCAACTTTATCCAAAAGGCTCCGCGTTTCTTTGGTGGGAGCATCCATGATAAGGGAAAAAGCCATGGGGATGAGTGCCGCAACAAGCATGAGGATGAGTTCTGCAGCTGTGAACGACGCTATCAGTTCTTCGCCCACCGCAAAAAGAAGCCCCCCAAAAAGGACTACGACCAGAGGCACGCAGAAAAAGGCCAGGATGCCGCATGAAAAATAACTCCGGGCTTTCCAACGGGAAACAAGCAGGCCCAAAAATTTGCTGACGAAAAAAAACATGCCAAGAAGGATGGCAAAATCTCCAGCCAGGGCTGGAATAAGCTCGCTGTCAAGCAGCCCAGCAACAGAAATGATGCCGGCAAAAGCAACCACGGCCCCCAGCACCGTCCAGCCTGATCCGAACAAGCCCGCTATGAGCCCCATGTCATGGCTGCCTTTCCACACTCCTCTGTAATCAGATCGGAGCTGAGCCATCATGGATGAACGCATATCGCTCAGTTCTTCGCCATGCTTTCTGTCCACCGGCATTTCGTTCTTCGGCAAGTGCCTGAGCAGCGCATTTTCTTCCTTATAAGGCGAAAGGCCCTCCTCCCTGCGCAGCAAAAATCCCTGCCTGGCATTGCCAGACACAGAGCAAATGCCGCGGGACGCCAGAGAAATAAGCGCCACGCCAAAGCACTTGGGCGAGAAACCCGCCTTATAATGCAGATAGCATACCCCTGCCGGCGATATTGGGCCAGGATTTTTATTCTCCTGCCCAAGAGTCGTCAGCGGAGGATGAAAAAGAGGGACAATCACGCCTTTTTGAGGATCCCGGCCAAAAAAATACCAGACGATGCTGAAGTACGCAGCAAGCAGCGCGCACAGTGCGCTCAGGATGGCCGTGGCTGCAGTATTAAGATTCCACGTGCCCTCAGGAAGGGAAACAAAACCTTTTTCCCAGCCGGCGGCAACGGTCAGTTCCTGACCTGGCAATATGGGGCCTGCCGTGGCAAAATGCAGCACCTGCCGGCCGTTTTCTTCTCGCCTGTCCATGCTGACAGCACCGGATTTTTTACCGCCGTGCCTATCATGCCATGCTTTTTGCCCGAAAAACCCCGCACCTCTAGGGCAGTAAACAATGCATGAGGCTTTTTCTATAGGCTGTTCCCAGTCGTGGCCCGTTACGTTCCACGTAAGTTCGTCATTGTTCTCAAACATGCCTATCTGGCCGGTCATGGCATATTTCAGGACAAACTCATGGACGCCCGGTTCCAGGGCTTTTTCTTTATCCCGCTGGTAAACTCTGACGATATTGCCGTTGCGTTCAACATCATCGACTGGCCTTGGGGCACCATCAAGGGTGACGGACAGAATATCCATGGCTGCTCGTCCCTGCTCACGCCAGCGCGTAACCACGGGTATGTCCCTGAATATGCCATGGCCTCCGGGAACCGTGCGGACAAGGAGCTTTTCTTCAACAGTAATGACGCCGTCGCTCCCGACATCTACCGCCGCGTCAAAACTTTGAACATGTATGGGAACAGCCCCGCACTCTGCTGCCAGCAGGAAAAAGAAAAGCAATACCGCCAGAAAACGCCTCATAATGGCTCCGCTGCACGTAAAAGATACCTTCCGGCAAAAATGCCGGAATGGCGTGACCGATCAAATGCAACGCATGCAGAAATATCTGCATGCCTTACGACCGGCAGGTTCGGTATACCTGCACACTTAAACAAAAATGCCGCATGTCATGCGGCATTTATCACTGCACATTAAAATGTGACGTTCGGCACTGCGCGTTCCGATTCGTTATCCAGCTCAAAATAATCGAACTTTTTAAACCCGAAGCCTCCAGCGAAAAGGTTGGCCGGGAACTGCTGAATGCGGTTGTTCTGGTCACGCGAAGCGCCATTGTAATAGCGGCGGGCCATCTGTATTTCATTTTCAAGATCGCTCAGCGAATGCTGCAGCTGCAAAAAGTTCTCGTTTGCCTTCAGCTCCGGATAATTTTCTGCCACGGCAAACAAGCGGCCAAGGGCTGCGCTGAGTCCCCTCTCGGCTTCTCCCACGGCACGGACATCCGTGCTCTTGGCAAGATTCATACTGGCGGCACGAGCCATGGTAACAGCCTCAAGCACCTGCTTTTCGTGCTCGGCATATCCCTTGACCACGTTGACAAGATTGGGGATGAGGTCATGGCGGCGTTTCAGCTGGACGCTTATGCCGCTCCAGGCCTCCTCGGCAAGGTTGCGACCGCGTACCATGCCATTGTACATGGCAACAAAAAAC
>JAGAZG010000024.1 GCA_017940105.1 Mailhella sp.
CCGTTTTCTTTCCTGTCAGGATGTCTACCGTGGTCAGCATGCCCGGCATGATGGACAGCTGCTCATTGCGGTACGTTATGGCAGTTTTGGGCGTGCGGACCTTGACCTGGTAAAACAGTTCACCGCGCTTGTCCTCAATGGTATCTGCACTGATTTGTTCAAGAACGCCTTCCAGACCTCCGTAAATGGAAAAGTCATAGGCAGAAACTTTGACCATGGCCTTTTGTCCGGGATGCAGAAAAGCGACATCTCCAGGGCGCACGCGGGCTTCGATGAGAAGTGTATCGTCAAGGGGAACTATTTCCATGATGGATTCTCCGGGCTTGACGACGCCGCCTACGGTGTTGATGTATATTTTTTTCACTGTGCCATGCACGGGAGAACGAAGTTCTGTTCTCGTTACCCGGTCGCTGCTGGCAGAGAGGCTTTCATGAAGCGAGGCAAGTTCTAGGCTGCGCTTGTTGATTTCGGCAATGAAATTGGAATCAAGCTCTGCGCTGCGCAGGTTGATGCGGTGTTCGGCTTCGCTCGCCGCTGCCTTGGCGCGTGGTATGGAAACCTCAAGGGCAGCAAGTTCGCCCTGCGTGCGCACTATGCGGTCCTGAAGTTCAAGATACTGAACCTTAGAATAGGATCCTCTTGCCACAAGCGGGGCTGCTATGGACATCTGCTGCTGTATGAGGGAGAGGGACTTGGACAGGTTTGCCTGGCGGGTCAGCTGCTCATCGACTTCGTGCCTGCGCTGATCGTACTGAGCTTTAAGCATGTGAAGTTCTGATTCCCGCTGCCGTTTCATGGTGGCAAATGTTTCTTTTTGAACTTCTGCCAGTTCAACGCCCTGATGGTACTGAACATCGGTCAGCTTGTAGCCTGTGCCGTCTTCCAGCCAGGCCCGGTAATTTTCAGGCCAGGTCAGTTCCGTCCCGTTTACCGCCGCCCGCAGACGGTGGATGGCCGTGAGGTTTTCCATGGCCTTGTAAAGCATGTCGCGCAGGCTGCTGACAGCAATTTCGTTATCAAGGCGTGCAAGAATGTCGCCTTTGTCGACGATGTCTCCTTCAAAAACATCGACGCTGCGCAAAATGCCGCCCTCAAGGTTTTGAATGACCTGGGTGCGTGATGATGCTATGACCTGCCCTTCCGCATGGGTTACTTCATCCAGCGTGGCAACTGCCGCCCATCCCGTGAATGCGGCGAAAAACAAAAATACACCGACAGTCAGCCAGCGCGATCCGTTGGAGGGGCGGCGTTCCAGGGCTGCCGCCACTTCGGCGGCATAGGGCAGATCTTCCGGCAGCAGGCCGCGTCCTGAAAGAGCCGCCGGTTCAAAAAGACTTTGCGCCGGTTTCGGTTGCTTGGGATCAGCCATGCCGGGAACAGGCGGCACGGGATTCTGTAAAGGGGCTGAAGATGCGCCAGGCAAATCTGTTTTTTTTATCTCCATGGCTATCAACCTTTCTGCTGAGCTTCGTTTTGTCTGGCTGCTGCGGATACAGCTTTTTGTTCAGAACTTCTGGCCTGAGGCACCGGGACATTTTTCTGGAGAGCCTGGAGCACTTCGTTGCGCGGACCGTCCATCCTGATTTTGCCGTCTTCCATAACAATGAGTCGGTCAACGATGCGGAGCATGCTTAAGCGGTGCGTGATCAGAATAAGCGTCTTGTCCTGAATGGCGCCCAGCAGACGCTGCTGCACCAGACGTTCGGATTCCACATCCATGTTGCTGGTCGGCTCGTCAAGAATGAGAACGGACGGATCGTGCACCAGTGCCCTTGCAAGACCGATTGCCTGGCGCTGGCCGCCGGAAAGATTCCTGCCCTGCTCGCCAACCTGGGCCCCATAGCCCGCGGGATGCTTGCGCACGAATTCTGCCGTGCCTGATATATTGGCCGCACGGATGACCAGATGGTCGTTTATGGTTGGGTCGCCCAGGGCAATGTTGTCCCTTACAGAGCCGTAAAAAAGGATGACTTCCTGCGGCAGGTAGCCAATATGGCTTCGCAGGTCGGCTACGGCCATCTGCCGTATGTCGACGCCGCCGTACGTAACGGAACCTTCTTTTGGCTGGTAAAGCCCAAGCAGGAGCTTGCCGAGCGAACTTTTGCCCGAGCCCATTTTGCCTATGATTCCTATTTTTTCGCCGGGCCTGATCCGCAGGGAAACATGATCGAGGGCAAGAGATTGCGAACCGGGATAGGCAAAGGAGACTTCGTCCATGATGAATTCGCCGTTTAAAGAGCCGAAGTCCATGCACACGGCCTGATCCTGATTTTCAGAAGGCAGGGACATCAGCACGTCCAGGGCCTTGAGAGAAACGCGTGAGTTCTGCAGCCTTGTCAGCAACGAGGCCAGCTGCAGCAGCGGGGCCATGATTCGGCCCACAAGAATATTGCAGCCGATAAGGCCGCCCATGCTCATTTCGCCGAGTCCTATGCGGTAAACGCCCCATATGACGATTCCAACGGTCACCATTTGCGTGCAGAATGTGGCAAA
>JAGAZG010000246.1 GCA_017940105.1 Mailhella sp.
CTCGTGTTATCGTCCGGGGACTTCTCTTCATCCGAGAGAAAAGGCTTTACACTTTTGGAGCAGCCATGCCGATGCAAAACAGAGCGAGTATGCTTGCAAAGCTCAGGGACGCCTATGCAGTCTATTTCGACGAGGCCGCCATTCCTGAAGGAGTTGATGGGCTTGCGGCTTGCTATGCGTTTTATTGCACGAACGAATGCTATGTGCTTTCCAAAAAGGTAAAGCTGTGGAGTGCGGAAACCAACGAGTACGTGTATGTCTTTTCCATGCCGGAACTTACGGCCTCCGCCTACGCAGCATGCCGCGACAAGGCCTATGCCCTCGGCATGCAGAATATCCATCCTCATTTTGACCACAGGTCATCCTTCATTACCGCCGTATTCCTATGCGACCGCATCGCGGAAGACGCCGCCAGGGAAGTGAAGCGCACCCGCATTCACAAGGATTTCATGCTGTCACTGAAGGGATGGATGGATTTTCGCTCCGCTGCCGTAGAAATGACCAGCGGTGCGATATGCGTCAACCGGGCCGCAAAGGACCTTAAGGCTTTTTTACGCGGAAACCTGGAAAAATGTAACTCAATCGAGGAGGAATTGCATTGAGTGCTCTCGTAATCCTTTTAGCCGGCATCGCCTGCCTTGCCATTGGCTATGTGACCTATGGCGCCTGGCTGACGAAGCAGTGGGGCGTTGACAACAGCAAGCCTACCCCCGCACACACCATGCAGGACGGCGTGGACTATGTGCCCGCCAAAACACCTGTCCTTTTCGGGCATCACTTCTCATCCATCGCTGGCGCAGGCCCCATCAACGGCCCCATACAGGCAGCATTCTTCGGATGGCTGCCCTGCCTGCTCTGGATCGTCATAGGCGGCATTTTCTTTGGCGCCATGCATGACTACGGCGCGTTGTTCGCCTCTATACGCCACAAGGGCGCATCCATCGGCGAAGTCATAGCCCAAAACATCAGCAACCGCGCAAAGAAGCTGTTCATCATTTACGCGTACCTCACGCTGCTTCTCGTCATTGCCGCTTTCGCCTCCATCGTGGCCGGCACGTTCAACGGCTTTGACAAGACCGGTGCTGAAATCGCCGCCAACGGTTCCACGGCAACCATTTCCATAGCGTTCATCCTGATGGCCATAGTGTTCGGGTTCTGCGTTTACCGCAAGAATATGCCGCTCTCCATCTGCACCGTGATCGGCATTCTCGTGCTCGTTGGCTGCATCGTGCTTGGCCTCAACTGCCCCATCTTCCTGCCTGGCTCCACATGGATGTACATCATTGCCGTGTACATCTTCATAGCCTCCGTCACGCCTGTATGGATTCTTCTGCAGCCGCGCGACTACCTCAGCTCTTTCCTGCTGTACGGCATGATGATTGCCGCCATCGTGGGCATTTTCTCTGCCAACCCCACCATTGCCCTGCCCACCTTCGTCGGCTTTGAAGTCAATGGCCAGTTCCTCTTCCCAGTGCTGTTCGTGACCATCGCCTGCGGCGCCATCTCCGGCTTCCATTCACTGATCGCTTCCGGCACCACCTCCAAGCAGCTCAATTACGAACGCGACGCCAAGGTCATCGGCTACGGCGGCATGCTTGTTGAATGCGCCCTCGCCATCGTGTCTCTCATTGCCGTGGGATATATCTACTCCTCCACCGGAGCAGACGGCAACATGCTGGGCAACGGCGCCTTCAAGATGCCCCCCACCGCCGTGTTCGCGTCCGGCATTTCAAAAATGCTGGCCTCCGTCGGCTTTTCAAGCCCAGAAGCTCAGAAGACCGCCTACGGCCTGCTCATTCTTGCCGTATCTGCGTTCTGCCTGACCTCGCTTGACACCGGCACCCGCCTGGCCCGCTACCTGTTTGTTGAATTCTGGCTGAAGCCGGGCGAAACCCCTGCGGATGTCAAGGACTGGCGCCAGATCCTTGTCAACAAGTATGTGGGCACCGCCATCGCCGTCGTGCTCGGCATCAGCTTTGGCATGGGCGGCTGGGCCAAGGTCTGGCCCCTCTTCGGCGCATCCAACCAGCTGCTTGCCGGTCTTGCCCTGCTTGCAGTCGCCGCATGGCTCAAAGGCACTGGCCGCAACCACAAGATGTTCGTATTCCCCATGTGCTTCATGCTTCTGGTAACGCTGAGCTCGCTTGCCCTTACCTTCAAGCAGAAGATCATGGCCATCAGCGGCGGCGCCGCTGATTCCGGCGTATATATTCAGGCTGTGCTCGCCACCGTTCTGTTTGTTCTCGCCCTCTTCCTCATCCGTGAGGCCTGGCCTGTTCTGTTTGGGGATAAAAAAGGCCCTGGAGCTGCCAAGTAAGCGCATCCAGCTTTCGGACTGAACTCTGCGACAAAGCGGTCCCGCAGCGCGGGGCCGCTTTTTTGCACACCCACTTACATGATGACATTTTGCCGACCACTCTCCGCACCTTCCATGCCCATGCCCGCAGAAGAGGTCTTTCCGCAGCTGCTTGACGCCCTGCGTCAGCGCGGGGGCGCCGTTCTCACTGCGCCTCCAGGCTCAGGCAAAAGCACCCGCGTGCCCCTGTTTCTCATGCAAAACTTTGGCGGGACCATCCTCATGCTTGAACCGCGCAGGGTTGCGGCACGTGCCGCAGCCAGATACATGGCGGGACTTCTTAATGAACATGCAGGGGAGACGGTCGGCTACCGCATGAAAAATGACAGCTGCGTGAGCGCTTCAACGCGAATAGAAGTCATTACAGAAGGAGTGCTGACCCGCCGGCTCTTGAACGATCCTGCCCTTTCCGGCGTCTCATGCGTTATCTTTGACGAATTTCACGAACGCTCCATTCATGCCGACACGGCCCTTGCCTTTTGC
>JAGAZG010000247.1 GCA_017940105.1 Mailhella sp.
CGAGGCGTTGCCACAAAATATCTGCAAAACTATCTTGGCTGGTTCAGGAGATTCAAACGAGAAAATCTTTCTATTCCTGACTTCGCTTGGATTCAATCCTCTGTAACTTTTCAATGCAATTCTTTTTGAGACTAGAGCCAAGACACTTCATTCAGAACTCACAGTCGTTTTCCAGCAGGAAAACGTCTGATAGCGAATCCGCACAATGCAAAAATTCTTCTCACTGAGCCTGAGTAGGCTTAATTTCGCAGAGCTGTATCAGATAAGTGGTAAAATTACAATAAGCATAAAAATAAGAAAATATATTGATATCATCCAAAAATAACGTGGTCATACAGATTCTGAGTTGTCTGTTTATTGCTTTTATAGCTTATGCACTGCATACGTGACCACGCCCCGAATATGCGCATATTCGCGGTTTGTGACGCCGAACTTCGAATAGTCAGGATTTTCATGGGCGAGCGTTGCTGTCATGCCGCATGAGGCGTTTCCGACCAGTTCTCCGTCAAGGGCTGCAATCACGATTCTGTTGTTGTTCTGAGGGAATGGCACTGCCGGCAAAAGGCAGGCCGTCGTCAACGATGCTTGCGCCAATCATGGAATTGCAGGCAACATGCTCTTCTTTCGCTTTTTCGCATGGAAAGAATGCTTTTCATAAGGGGAATCGCATAATCCAAAAGACTGCATGCATGGGCATACCGGTTTTTCTTAGAGGGCAATCTGGTCGTTTTAATAAGTCAACGCCCCATGCAAAAGGCAGGGGCGTTGTCTGAAAAGCCTGGTTTGCACCATGCATGCGCTGCTACATCATGCCGAGCCGCTTGGCGATCTGGTCGACGTCTTTGTCTCCCCGGCCGGAAAGGTTCACAAGAATGATCTGGTCCTTATTCATGGACGGAGCCATGCGCAGTGCGTGGGCCAGCGCGTGGGAAGATTCCAGTGCGGGAATAATCCCTTCTTTGCGGGACAGGGTGAGAAAGGCGTCAACAGCCTCATCATCCGAGACCGTGACGTATTCGGCACGGCCGGTGTCTTTGAGCATGCTGTGCTCAGGGCCTGCCCCGGGATAATCAAGCCCGGCCGATATGGAGTATACGGGCGCGGGTTCGCCCTTTTCATCCTGAAGCATATAGCAGTTGAAGCCGTGCAGGATGCCGGGCTTGCCCTGACAGAGGCTTGCGGCGTTGTCGCCATAGCCCTGGCCGCGTCCTCCGGGTTCTGCGCCTATAAGCCTTACATCCGCATCGTCCAGAAAGCCTGCGAATATGCCGATGGCATTGGAGCCTCCGCCAACGCAGGCGACAACGGCGTCGGGCAGGCGTCCCGCTTCTTCCATGAACTGGGCCCGGGCTTCCGTTCCGATGACAGACTGGAAATGACGCACCATGACGGGATAGGGATGCGGTCCCACTGCGGAGCCGAGAACATAGAACACGTCCGGCTCGCTGACATAGTAGTCAAGCGCTTCGTCAACGGCTTCTTTAAGCGTGCGCTGTCCGCTCATGGCCGCGCGCACTTCGGTGCCCATCATGCGCATGCGCACAACGTTCAGAGCCTGGCGGCGCATGTCTTCTTCGCCCATGAAGACAATGCACTCCATGCCGAACAGCGCTGCGGTGGCTGCCGTGGCTACGCCGTGCTGGCCGGCGCCGGTTTCAGCAATGACTTTTTTCTTTCCCATGCGCGAGGCAAGCAGCACCTGGCCGAGGGTGTTGTTGAGCTTATGCGCGCCAAGGTGGTTGAGATCTTCCCTCTTGAGCCATATCTGGGCGCCGCCAAGTTCGCGGCTCAGGTTGCGGCAGTGGAAAAGCGGGGACGGACGGCCGCAGAAATGCCGGTAAAGATCGGCGAGTTCTGCGTTAAAAGAAGGGTCAACGCGGTATTTATTAAAAGCTTCGGCGACTTCATTGAGGCGGTTTTTCAGCGCCTCCGGAACATATTGTCCGCCGTAGGGGCCGAAGTAACCGGTTTTGTACGCTTCCTGACAGATTTTGCTTGATTCAGACATGCTCATTGTTTTTCCTCCGGCGGATATGCCAAAGCCTTCACAATTCCGTTAACCAGCGAAAATGCAAAGGCTATGATTGTGTGATGGTAGCAGGACTGATCACCTGCCTTCCATGCGCTTTGTTTAACGTGAAACCGTCCGGTTGGCAACAGTTTTTTTAAAATTGCATGAGTGCTGAGCGATGCGGATTGCGGATAATTCCCAGAAAGCAGGTAGAAAATCTGTCCGCCCGATAAAAAGTGGCTCTTTGCGTCTGGACATTGCCCGCAAAGTGATTAACCTCTTGCCATCCAGCGGGGGTGGCAAGGATGACTGCCTGCGCCTACCGTATGATCAGGAGCCTTGAATTATGTGGGAATACAGCGAAAAAGTACGTGATCATTTTCTTCATCCGCGCAATGCCGGCGTGCTTGAAGATGCCAATGTCATAGGGGAGGCAGGCAGTCTGGCCTGCGGCGACGCTTTGAAGCTCATGCTCAAAGTGGACGGCGAGGGAATTATTCAGGACGCTAAGTTCCAGACCTTCGGCTGCGCCAGCGCCATTGCATCCAGTTCTGCCCTGACAGAGCTCATAAAGGGCAAAAGCATGGACGAGGCAGCAAAGCTGACCAATAAGGAAATTGCCGATTATCTTGACGGCCTGCCCAAAGAAAAGATGCATTGCTCGGTAATGGGCGAAGAAGCGCTTGAAGATGCAGTCAGGCACTGGAAGGGCCTGCCTTCAAAAGCAAAGGAAGAAGAAGGGCGCCTGGTCTGCAAATGCTTTGGCGTGACGGACTTGCAGATTATCAAGGTGGCGAAAGAAAACCACCTTACCACGGTTGAGGAGGTCACCAACTTTATCAAGGCTGGCGGGGCATGCGGCAGCTGCAAAGACGACATCCAGTCCATACTGGACAAGCTCCATGCCATTGAGCATCCTCTCCAGGAGATCAAGCCTGTCCGCCGCATGACCAACGTGCAGCGCATGCAGAAGGTCATGACCATCATCAAAGAAGATATTTCTCCCAGGCTTGCCCTTGACGGCGGCAGCATAGAGCTTGTGGATGTTGATGGAACAACCGTGGTCGTAGCCCTGCGCGGTGCGTGTTCCGGATGCAGCGCCAGCCAGCTCACGCTGAAAAATCTCGTGGAAAAGATATTGCGCGAGCAGGTTGATCCTGCCATTACGGTCGTGGAGGCGTAGCATGGATTTTCTTTCGGATGTAATCTATCTTGACAACAACGCGACGACGAAGATCGCCCCTGAAGTTGTGGAGGCCATGCTGCCTGCATTCGGACCGCAATATGGCAATGCCTCCAGCATGCATACGTTTGGGGGGCAGATGGCGCGTTGCCTGGATCATGGCCGTGAGCAGGCCGCGGCATTCATAAACGCCGATCCAGACGAGATTATTTTTACCTCATGCGCAACAGAGGCTGACAACGCCGCATGGTACTCCGCCACTGAAACGCAGCCTGATAAGCGCCATGTGATCACCACTAAGGTCGAGCATTCCGCAAACCTTGCCTACGGTCATTATCTTGAAGACAAAGGGTATGAAGTAACCTGGCTTGGCGTAGACAGCGACGGTCAGCTTGATTTGGATGAGCTTGACAGGTCCATCAGGCCTGACACCGCCCTTGTTTCAATCATGTTTGCCAATAACGAAACCGGCACGGTGTTTCCCATCGAAAAAATCGCCCAGATAGTCAAGTCTCACGGTGTGCAGTTGCATGTCGATGCTGTGCAGGCTGCAGGCAAGGAAGTCATCGACCTGAAAAAACTGCCCGTCGACTATCTTGCGGTCGCTGGTCATAAGATACACGCCCCTAAGGGCATCGGCATGCTGTACCTGCGCAGGGGGACGCGCTTCCGCCCCTTTATCAAGGGCGGTCATCAGGAACGCGGCCGCCGTGCCGGCACAGAAAATGTGCCCTACATCATTGGATTCGGCAAAGCCTGCGAGCTTGCCGCAACGAGCCAGGCTCAAGAAGTGAAACGCCTGGCAGCGATGCGCGACCGTCTGCAGCAAGGGCTTCTTGCAGCCATCCCCGACTGTAAGATAAACGGGGATCAGAAGCATCGCCTGCCAAACACCCTGAACATTTCTTTTGAAGCGGTGGAGGGCGAGGCTCTGCTTCTGCAGCTCGACCAGTATGGCATCTGCGCCAGTTCCGGTTCTGCCTGCACGTCCGGCAGTCTCGAACCCTCTCATGTCCTGCGGGCCATGGGGGTTCCCTTCACGTTTGCGCATGGCTCCGTGCGGTTCAGCTTATCGCGTTACAATACGCAGGCTGAGATTGACCGTGTCATTGAAGTCATGCCTGGCATTGTCAGCAATCTCCGAGCCATTTCTCCTTTTGCTAGGATGAAGTAGCAGCTTGTCAGCATGAAAAGAGTCCCCCGCACCGCAAGGAACGGGGGCTTTTTTTATGCGTGATTTCTTTGAATAAAGTTCTGATCCTCAGAGTCGCCGCTTTCTTTTTAAGGCGCTCATTCCGCAGGTGGCGAAAGAATTTCTTGAGAAATGGTGCAAATTTTGTTATTGCAAGCAA
>JAGAZG010000025.1 GCA_017940105.1 Mailhella sp.
TACCTGACCTAGACCTCAACCCCCATGCACCGTATTCCGGATTTGATAGATCCCGTCATCGATGCTGGCCTGCCTTCTTTTTCGCAGGCTGGTCCGGACTCAGTCGAATACGGCGTGCTTATGAGCCTTGCGCAGGCCAATTTCACCGACATCGGACAATTTGAGGCAGATTCCATTGCCGCTGTCATTAACGGAAAAAAACCACGCGAGGTCAGCCAGATATTTGAACCGGAATTAGGGCTTGCCATCAATCTGCAAACAGCCATGAGCATTGGGTGGAACCCTCCGCTGGAGATTCTTGCGGCAGTTGACAAAATCTACCATCACGCCCCCGGTTCCAAGCAATGAAACGCTTCGGCAAACTCCTGCTTTATGGACTTATCGCACTCCTGTGCACGCAGGCTCTTTATGGAGCCCTTGTCTTTTCTGCGCTGCACAAGCAGTTTCAGTCGCCGCTGATCCAGCTTAACGGCATGGTTTGCCGTGACATCGCCGACTATATGGGCTTGCTGGTTCGCGTCGGTAAAAAAATCACGCCTAAAACAGCAGGCAGCTACATTGGCAAATATTATGGGCATGCCAGTGCCGACAACATTCTGGTGGCAGACACAACGGGCCAGATTCTTTACCAGTCGGATCCCGCTTATGCTGTCACGCCGGACTTGCTAAACTTGCTGAAAAAAAAATCTCAGCCGCCTGAGCATTTCACCGCGAACGGATATATCTGCACATGCCAGCCCGTCAAGAACGGCAAAGGCAATACGGCCGGATATGTGCTTGCCATTGCGGATAGTTCGCGCATTTCCGGCATGATCAGCACCTCAACGCACGATCTGTTCCTTAATTTTCTGTTCCTCTCTCTTGCCCAGTGCGCATGCTTTGCAACAATGCTGTGGACGTATACGCATATCATGAACCGGCAAAACGCCTGCGGAATGTTTTGCCGCCTTGTTAAAAAGCATTCTTCGCTTTGCCTGAAATCATGCTTTCTCATATCGCTTCTGCTCGGCCAGATCTTTTTCTTTTTTGCTGTCAGGACGCCCCTGTCTGATTTGTACCAGGAAGAACTGATCCGTTCAGGAACGCAGCTTGCGCACCAGGTTCAGTGGAGGTTGGCCCGTATTGCAGGCCTGGGCATGCCGCTGGAACAAATTTCTGGCCTGGAAAGCTGGCTGCAGCAATGCCAAAGCCATAGCCCGTCCCTGGGCATGGCAGTTTCGGATAACGCCGGTAATGTGCTGCATGCTGCCAGTGCCACGCAAACGCTGTCGAGTCAGGAATGGAGCACGCTCAGCCATTCACACCGCACCATTCTGAAAGACATAGTCGCCCAGGACGGGTCCCTGCACGGTGGGGTGGCTGCTGTGATGGATGAAGCATCCCCCAGGCAGCATTTGCGCTCCGTGCAGCTTGACACGTTGACCATGACGGTGGTTGCGGCGCTTTTTTTATGCGAAATTCTTTTTCTCATCATGTCAGGCGAAGGCGGATTGAAGCAATTCTCATCTTCTCCCACGTTTATGCGTCCTGTCATATTTTCATGCCTGTTTGCCACCGAAATGTCGATGGCATACGTTCCCATACGCATAGGGGAACTAGGGCTGAACCTTTTCGGGCTGCCTCCCGACGTAGTTTCGAGCCTGCCGGTTTCATGCGAGCTTTTCATGGCGGGGGCAGCCATGCTCATGGGCGGAACATGGAGCCAGAGATCCGGATGGAAACCCATGCTTCTTTCAGGCATAGGCCTCTGCTGCGCAGGATCCGCTGCCAGCATCATTTCTAATGGTCCATTGCCATTCATACTGTCGCGCGGCCTGTGCGGACTGGGCTATGGATTTATCAACCTGGCCGCCCAGGTTTTTGTCATTGCCCATTCAAGCGAAAGCAGCAGGGCCGGCAACCTGGCCTTCATGTTTGCCGGCCTTTATGCAGGTTCACTTTGCGGCAGCACATTTGGCGGACTCATCGCCGACAGGTTTGGCTACGGCGCCGTCTTTCCCGCATCATGCGTCATGCTCCTGCTCATAGCATGCCTGCTGCATGTCACTCTCCCGCGCGAGCAATGGATGGCAGAACAGACCAGCGCTCAGAAAAGTACCGGAGGACTGCTGCAATTTCTTTCTGACAAGAGCATGCTGAGCCTTTTTGCCTTTCTCATCATTCCCAATGCGCTTATCACCGTAAGCCTTTTCCAGTTCTTCGTGCCGTTGTCACTGAGCAAGGCCGGCGTATCGGCTGCCAGCATAGGACGGGTCTTTTTGTCATACTGCGTCATTGTCATGATGGCAGGACCATTTTTCGGAAGGATGATCGACGCATCAAAAAACATGGCACGCCCGTTATTCTGGTCCATGGCGCTGGCTGCCCTCAGCGTTACGGCGCTGCTCGGCATCGACGGCATTGCAGGGACGCTGATCTGCATGGCAGCCCTGGCCATGAGCACATCCATCGTTTCAAACGGCCAGGGAGCCTACGCGCTTTCTTTGCCTGCGGCAAAAAACTTTGGCAAGGCACGCACCATGGGAGCTTACAATGTGGCCATGCGCATCGGTCAGGTCCTCGGGCCTCTGAGCATGGGGGTCATGATGTCTGTCTGGAGCACTGAAGCGGCGCTTGGCCTGCTTGCCGGTTTTGCAATGGCTTCAGGCATGCTGTTCCTTGCGCTGGGACGCACTGCCAGAAAGAAAACATAGCAGCAA
>JAGAZG010000026.1 GCA_017940105.1 Mailhella sp.
AGCCGCTCATGATTCGGCAAGCATCATTGCTCTTGTCGGCGAATTATTGTCGCAGGGTATCGACATGGGCTTCTTCCTGCGGGAACTGACAGGGTTATGGCGGGATCTTTTCCTTGCATGCCAGCCTGGAAAATCCCTTTGGGACGGGCAGGAAAAAAAAGCTATGGCTGCTTCGGCAGCAAGGTTTTCCCCCTCTTTCATCCATGCTGCCTGGCAAATGACCTTGGATTCGCAGCGACGCATACTTACCAGCCTTGAACCGTCTATAGGGCTTGAACTTCTTTTGCTCAATCTGGCCATGTTGCCCCGATTGCTGCCCCTTCGTGAGCTTTCCACTGTTCCTGCGCCCGAAAACATGGCCGGATTGGTTTCTTCCAGGAAAATTCCGGCAGAAGAAAAAGACTTGAGCGCATCCGTGTTCGAATTGGTGCCTGCAAATGCAAAAAGTGGCGATGAAGCCTTTATGGTGAAAAAAAAGAGCGGCGATATGTCTGAAAGCGAAGCCGCACTGGAGGTGAAAAAGCCTCTGGCCCGCCCTTTTGCCCGGGAGGTTCCTCGGGAACATGCGGAAAATGACAGGGCATGCGTATATGCGGGATCAGGAGTTGTTTCACAGGGCTGGAAGCATGCTGATATAGACCAGGAACTCAGATGGGAGAATTTTCTTCTCACAATGGGAGACGATAAGGATTTGCCTATGCCGCTGCTCAGGCAGATCACGGGGGAGATACGCGGAGACTGGCTTGTGCTTCAGCCCTTTTCGCAGGTTGTGGCCCAGAAAATGCAGATTGTAGAACGCCGGGGCACACTGGAAAAACGTGTTGAAACATGGGCAGGAAGACACTTGGAAGTGGTTTTTCGCAGCCCGCAAAAGATTGTCAGAACAGAAGCGGAGATTAAAGAGGAAATAAACAGGCATGCACTGGTCAAAAAGTTTCAGGATTCCTTTGATGCTGTGCTCGTGCATGTGAAAAGTTAACCGTAAACAGGGGCATGCCCCGGGAGCGTTGCTATGAGAAATATGAATGACTTGCTGCGCCAGGCGCAGGTGATGCAGAACAAAATTGCCAAGCTTCAGCAGGAAATGGCTGAAAAAAACGTTGAAGCCTCTGCCGGAGGCGGCATGGTCAAGGTCGTTATGAACGGCAGGCAGGAAATGCAGTCCGTCACCATCGACAAGGCCGTTATGGAAAGCGGTGATGCGGAAATGCTTCAAGATCTGATTGTTACAGCCGTTAACGAGGCAAGCCGTATAGCACGCGCAAATCTTGACCGCGAGATGGCAAATATTTCAGGTGGGATACATCTGCCGGGCATGTTCTAGCCTGACAAGCATCAATATTCATGCGGAGCGTTCCTTCACTGCTGAAGGGTCAAAAAAAACTTCCCGATAACCTGTGAACAGGAGAAAATCCGATGAGAATTCTGCTGGCCGGAGGCGCTGGATACATAGGCTCGCATACGGCGCTGGCTTTGCTGAAGGCAGGGCATGACGTCGTCATTGTCGATAACTACTGCAACAGCAGCCCAGAAGCAGTTCGGCGGGTAGAAGAACTTGCGGGCAGGAGCGTTGAAGTTTTTGAGGCCGACGTGCGTAATCCGTCTGCGGTGCTCAAATCCATGACGGACAAGCCCGTGGATGGGGTGATTCACTTTGCCGGGCTGAAAGCCGTCGGAGAGTCCGTACGCATGCCGCTGGCATACTACAGGAACAACATAGACACGACGCTTACCTTGCTTGAGTGCATGGGACAGGCCGGGATAAAGAATATAGTTTTTTCTTCTTCGGCAACGGTATATGGTGAAGAAGCTCCGGTGCCGTACTTGGAATCTATGCCGCGCGGGAGATGTTCAAATCCCTATGGCTGGACCAAATCCATGATGGAGCAAATCCTTGAGGATGCCGCTTTGGCCGATCATGAATTGTCTGTTGTGCTGCTGCGCTATTTCAATCCCGTGGGAGCGCATGAATCCGGGCGCATTGGTGAAGATCCCCTGGGTACACCCAATAATCTCATGCCTTACATTTCCCAGGTGGCCGTCGGTCGCAGAGATCTCCTTACGGTTTTCGGCGGCGATTATCCAACGCCTGACGGCACTTGCCGCCGGGATTACATTCATGTGATGGATCTGGCAGAAGGTCATGTGAAGGCAGTTGAATATGGAGCGGGAAGAACCGGCGTGGACGTCTTCAACTTGGGCGCCGGTGTTCCCTACAGCGTACTGCAGATGATCAGGGCATTTGAAGCTGCTAGCGGCGTTTCTGTCAAGTATGTCATTGGAGACAGACGGGCCGGCGATCTGCCTGAATTCTGGGCGGATGCGAAAAAAGCGAGCCGTGTGCTGGGGTGGCAGACCAGTCGGACACTGGAAGACATGTGCAGGGATGCATGGAATTGGCAGAAGAATAATCCGATGGGTTATCCGAAAAGCTGAAAAAAAGGTGGGGAGCATGCGCTGGAGAAATCTTGGCGAAAGCAGCAATGTTGAAGACCGGAGAGGAACATTTGGAATGAGGCGCGTGCTTCCTGTGCGCGGCAAGGCCAGCGCTCTTGTTGTGCTTCTTGTCATGGTCGCTGGGTATTATGGGATTGATCTCACGCCCATGCTTACAGGAGCAGGGCCGGAGGTAAGCATATCAGAACAGGATTCGCGGCGAGCATCGCCTTCTGCCGCCGATCAGGAACTTGCCCGTTTTACTTCTGTAGCCCTCAAGACAACAGAAGATACCTGGGAAACGGTGTTCAAAAATTCCGGACTGGACTATGTTCCTGCAAAGATGGTGCTTTACACAGGGGTGACGGAAACGGCCTGCGGCTACGGCAAGGCTGCCATGGGGCCGTTTTATTGCCCGGCTGACCAGACCGTGTATCTTGACCTGGCTTTTTATGATGACATGAGGAGCAAAATGGGCGGTGGCGGTGATTTTGCCCTTGGCTACGTGCTTGCCCACGAAGTAGGTCACCATGTACAGCATCTCCTTGGCATGGATCAGAAAGTGCGCGCGGCTCAGTCGCGCACTGACAAGGCCGGCGCCAACAGGCTTTCTGTAATGATGGAACTGCAGGCCGACTGCTATGCCGGTGTGTGGGGGCATACCATGCAGCAGGGAGGAATCCTTGAGCCCGGCGACCTTGCTGAAGCGCTCAATACCGCGTCTGCCATAGGAGACGACAGGCTTCAGCGCCAGAGTACTGGTCGGGTTGTGCCGGACAGTTTTACACATGGTACGTCTCAGCAGCGCTACAGCTGGTTTAAGCGCGGCTTTGATTCTGGCAACCCGCAGATGTGCAATACTTTTGATGGTAATCGTTAACATGCCTTCCTGGACTGAGCTGCAATGAGCCGTTGAAAACATTGCCCCCTGAGGCAAGAAAAATGGCCGGTGAGGCAAAGAAAAAGCGTAAAAAAGCCGAATGCGGCCTTTTCACGCGCGATGGAAAAATATTCACGCAAGCTATATTTTGCTTCATACGCCACTCTTGATGGGGCAGCTTTTTTTCAACATGCCGAAATATATCGCAATACATGTTTTTTTTGTCAGGACTCTTTAAAATGCAAAATTTTTTTTTTGCAGACATTGAGGCTTTTCTTGACCTTTACCTAAGGGGAAGAGTTATGCTAAAGAAAACATCTATAGAATTTTCAGCGGGCTGCTTGCTCATTTAATGTCACGGAAAGGAATCGGCTATGTCCTACAACCCAAGCCAGGCCATGGGGCTTATTGAAACGCTGGGCATG
>JAGAZG010000027.1 GCA_017940105.1 Mailhella sp.
CGTGTTCACGGCCGCGTAGAAGACGCCGCGCCTGGCGGGCGGGATGTTCGCCACCGTCTGGGTGAAGGCCTTGCCAAGGCCGCGGCCGAAGAAGGCCGTGGCGGCGTTGTGCTCCATCCCGAAAAGCTTTTCGGGGTCGGTCTCTGCAAGGTCGTGCGCGGGGTTGGATGCGAGTTCCTCAAAGACGAACTTCTCCATGCCGCGCAGAACATCGGCATCGAAGTAGGTTTGGTCGCCATTAAGGATGGTTTTCGACATGCCGTCCTGGTAGTTCTTGCCTGTGGCGTCGAGCATCGCCTTCGTTTGGGAAAGCCAGGTTTCGAAGGAATCGAGGAGGCGGAGTCCGTTCGCGAAGTTCGCGGCGTTCTCCATGAAGCGGCCGCCATACTTCATGAGGCGGTTGGCCTTGGAACCGGGCGTGGTGAGTTCGTCGAGCGCCTGGAACTCGGAGCAATGGTTCAGCTCGGCGTAGAAGTGTGCGGCGCGCGCGAGGCGCGGCAGCTCCGCACGGGAGTAGCCCTTCGCTAGCAACTCCGCCTTGCTCTCGGGACGATCGAACGACGCGAGGCGTTGGTCCTCGGCGCGCTGGCGCGGGATGCCGCAGGCGTCGATGGCGTTCTTCACGGCCAGAATGCGGCGCGCGGTGAGGGGCTTGCCGCAGTCGTAGTCGGAAAGCAGCATCGCATTCTTCACGGACTCGGGGATCTTCGACTCGCCGCCGAACATGTCGATCACGGACTTCCGGAAGAGGCTGCGGGTGCGGTCATTCACGATGTACTGGTCATTCGTGCGCGTCCACTTGTGGACCGCGTCGTTCTTCGCCGTCGAGACGGCGACGATGTTGCGGTTCCTGAGGGCCTTCACGCCGGCGTCGGCGATGGTCTTCTGGCGGCCGGCGTCTACTTCGGCCTGTGCAAAATCCGCGAAGGATTTGAATACGCTGTTGTATCCGTTGATGTCGAGTTTTGCCATATGTACCTGCCTCTTTCGAGATTTTCGTCATTTCATATTTGTACGGGGTGATGCCTTCCACCGCGTTCCGCTGGAAAGCGGGCAAAAAAACATTATCTCACCCCGCCTCTTCCGCCACCCGTCAACGGGAAACAGCAGAATGATGCGGTCATGCCGGTTCCTGCATGACAGGTTTGCCGTGGCCGTGGCCGGGCGCAAGAACTTTGCGCAGGTTGTCTGCATGCGCCGTGGTCACGGTGAGGGCGAGAGCTGCCAAGGCCGAAAGAAAAATCTTCGTGATGTGCATGGTCGTGCCCCTTGAAACGGTTATGCATCATAAAAGGGCTTCAATGCCTTTCCTATCAAGAATATCGAGGAGTTTGCAAGATGGACCGCCCGGCTTCTTCGCGCCTATCTCCCATGACCTGACCGTAGCCGCACTCGTATTTATCATGGCAGCCAGGACGCTCTGGCTGATATTCAGGCGCTGGCGCAGACCTTTTACGGCCTCTGCGGTGTACTGCGGAACCTGATGAGTCCGAAACAGCGCTTCGTGCTCATCCATGCGGCGTTTGTCGATGAAGCCGCTGGCGAACAAATCCTGAGCTGTCGCATGCATTTCATCCATTATCCGGCTCATAGGATACCTCCTCTAGCTGTCCACAGGCAATGACCTGCGACAAGACTTCTTCGGAAAAGCCAAGAAAATCCTTTGCCACACCTTGCAGAGCAGCAAGCTCGGCCTTGGTGATGTTATCCCTTTCATTCTTTTCAAAGCCGTACATAAAAATCCAGCGTTCGCCTTTTTCGCGGCTGCCAGCGTTCGTACTCTTCCACTTTTTTCCACGATCTGGAAGTGCAATACGCTTCTTGTACACGTAACCGCCAAGATCAGCGTCAATAAGCCCGTCTTCCATTTTTGTGACGGCCTTGCCGAGCATACTTTCTTCAAGGAGAGTTTTCCTCATCCAGCGTGAAAATCGGCGGGTCTTCAGTACTCTTGGAATAGTTCATTCTCTCTTTTCACAATCTATGCTACTAAGTAGCATAGTGTCAACTATAAACTATTTCATGTTCTACTCTGAGCATTCCGAGCTTTAAAAGGTCTGAGATGCAAATGCAAGCGGCAGCACCCCTTTCGCAGAAGCGATCTACCATGTGCTGCCACAGCTTCTGCGGCAACGGGAAACGAGAAAAATCCTGCTGGTCTTCACGGACGGGGCACCTGACTCCTGCGAAACCGCCGAACGTGCGCTGCATGACGCAAAGGCACTCGGCGTGGAGGTGTATGCCGTGTCTTACAGGGATGTGGCGGCAAAGCGGTTGTTCGGTGAACAGAACTGCACCGTGATTGCTTCGATAGACGAACTGCCCGGCGCATTCACGAACATGCTGCTCGGCGCCCTGCGCAGGGCTGCGTAAAGGATGCACCCATGAGTTATTACGTAACCTCAGGCCTGGTTCTCTCTAAGGATGGTGATCAAGCTCTCAGGGCGCGGATAGCCTCGCTGTCGAAAGATCAAGCCGCCATTGCCAATTCTTTCTTGAAATACCCCGACCAAAAGAAGACGCACCGCAAGACAGGCGCAAAGCTGTTGATCTGGAATGCAGCTCGGGAAGGCCCAAACTTCGACCTGTTCTTTGGCAGGCTGGTGGGATTGCTGCCTTATGAAGATTACAAGCTCCTTAGAATCGGCGACGCGCTGGACGACAGCATGGAAGACGGCGGCTTTTTCGACGATCCTTTCTCGCTGCGCATTGAACGCACCCTTCTTTACGACTAGGCCCTGCCGACATCCACGGCAAGGCACGTCTTATCCACATTATAAATAACGCCGCTCCCATTCCTAGGGCGACTTTTCGTTTATGGAGGCTTTTATGAGCAATTACCCCTATCCGCAGCAGGCCGTGCCTGTGTTGCCCGTCATTCCTGTTGCGCCCGTGTGCATCACGCCGCCTGTGCAGCAAGCGCCTGCGTGCCAGCCGCAGCATGAGGCGTCAAATCCGCTTGGGCCCACCCTGCTTGAGATCGGCTGCAGGCTGCTTATCGCCCTTGCAAAGACGCGGCTGCAATAAGGGAGGACGCACATGATACCCCCGATTATGAAGCAGATTCTGGTTATGATCGTGGCAGAGGCTGCACGCGCGTTCCTGCAGCAACAGGCTGAGGCGCAAAAAAATTGCGGATCGCCGCCAGGTGACAGCGCTGATAATGATAAGAAATTTGCTGCAGAATCGGCTTGGCGAACTTAGACCTTTGGTTATGAAAACGCCGCCAGTTTAGACGCTGGCGGCTATTTTTTTAGATGAAGTGGCTATGATATGTACGAATTACAGCTTGGAAGAAATCTTTGCACGGTCTTCCTCGGACACCTTCAGCATGTCCATGGCCTTTTCTTTGGTTATGCTAAGAGTCTCCATCAAGGCGCAAACGTTTTCCATGAGATTTCCTAGGCGTCCTTCTGCACGCCCGGTTTCCATTCCCTCAGCCAGCCATGTATCCTTCCAAGAAGCAACTGTTTCTGCGAGCATGTTTTCCACCTCCTGCAAATCACGAAATTCCGGCATGGCCTTTTGCAGACCTATGTTTCTCAGCACCACGCGCCCGACCCATACGCTGAACAGCCTGCGCAAGTCCTTGTACTGCGGTTCAGCAAGCCGCCTCCGAAGCGATTGCAGAACTGATTGTATATCTTCCGGCGAGTTCGCCTTCTCAAAACGTATTACATAGGAGAACAGACCGTCTTCATCAGCCATGGCGGCGTCATAACGCTTCTCGTCCAGCAGAAAATACTTCTGCCCGGACTGATACGGCTCCAGGCTTGCCGGTGCAGGGCCGAGCGCCTCACCAATCGCAAGCGGCGCTGTCCACGGTCTTACTCCATTATAAATAACCACAGGAAACACAGGCGGCAAGGCATCACCGGGGTTTATCTCCCCTGTCTTTATCAGACCCTGCCAGAGCAGGCTCGTATAGGCCATGATGCGCACGGGCATCCACGGATCAGGCGTGCTCTGAAACTCCAGTATCAGGCAGAGATAGCTGGCGCGCCCCCGCCACTTGACCTTCCACACGCAGTCATCCATGCGTTCGCGCAGGTCGTCCGTAATGTACGATGCAGGGCAATGCTCCAGCGTGGAGAAGTCAAGTTCCTTTACAAAGTCTTCCTGAATAAAGCCCGAAAGCAGAGACTCCACCATCTCAGGGTGCTTGAAGAAGTCTTTGTATGCGGCATCGTGCGTGTTCATGCTTCATCTATATCTGATGCGGCACGGGGTTGCAAGGGTGCAGAAGGCATCGAGTTTTATGCCGACGGCTTTCGTCAACCCACTATCAGCTCCCGGCACACAATAATGCATCCTGGCACTTTTCTCCTTATGCAGAAGTGAATTATCCAGCCAGCGCC
>JAGAZG010000028.1 GCA_017940105.1 Mailhella sp.
CAGCGAAGGGCATAACGCCAAGCTGGCCGCCGTCATGGCTACCGCCCTGCTCATGGACATGCTGCTCGGCGCCATAGCCGGCGGCGCGATACCCCTGGTGCTGCGCTGGCTCGGCAGGGATCCTGCTCAGGCTTCAAGCATTTTTCTTACAGCCCTGACCGATTCCGGAGGCTTTTTCATTTTTCTCGGGCTGGCGACGGTATTCCTGCTGGCCTAGAGCAAATTAGAATATTAAGGAAAATGCTTTTAATTTGACCGTGTTTTGCTGCCCTGCTGACATGAAAAGTCAGTACGATGCTAAAAAATGGTTCTTAGCCTGCGGCTATTTGTCTTAATTTCTGAGATGTGCTCTAGCCGTAAAAAAACAGTTCTCCTGCAAGCGTGACCGAAATATCCTGGCTGATTGGATCAATGATGCGGCAGTATCCAAAGCTGAGCCATTCATCAAGGACGTTCAGTATTTCGTCACGCGAATAACCATCGCGCTCAGCCTCTGCCAGAATTTTTGGAAAACAGCCCTCGGGCAGGGGGCGCGGCGACGATCGAACTGTCTTTTTCATCCAGTCGCCAGCATCCTGAGCCGGCGGCAGCCTCTTCTTTTTGCGCGGCATCGCAATACGCTCCAGAGCGGCGTTTCCGCTAGCAGAAACGCACATCAATCGGTATGTTAACGCTGCTGCAGCCAGTCGTTAAGCCTGGCAAGCTGCGCTTCGACTGATGCCGGTCCCGTGCCGCCATGGGCATTTCTTCTTGCCACGGCCGTTTCATAGTCGAGGGCGGCATACACGTCTTTGCCAATCATCGGACAAATTTCCTGAAAATCCGCAAGCGGCAGGTCTTCCAGCCCGACGCCCCTGGATTCTGCAAGGGCCACAGACCGGCCCGAAACCCGGTGGGCTTCTCGGAATGGCATGCCCTTGGTAACAAGATAGTCCGCCAGTTCCGTCGCATTTAAAAATCCGCGGGAAAGGGCCGCTTTCATGCGGTCAGGATGAAATGTCAGTCCATCCAGCATTTCCGCCATGAGCGCAAGCGAATGGCGCACCGTTTTATCGGTGTCAATGAATGGCTGCTTGTCTTCCTGCAGGTCGCGGTTATAGGTAAGCGGCAGCCCTTTGACAATGGTCATCAGCGAAAACAGGTTGCCATAGGCGCGCCCCGTCTTGCCGCGCATGATTTCTGCCACGTCGGGATTCTTTTTCTGCGGCATGATGGACGAGCCCGTCGAATGGCGATCCGACATGGTGACAAAACCGAACATGGGATTTGACCACCAGATGAGCTCTTCGCAAAAACGGGAAAGGTGTCCCATGCACACGCTGCCGCAAAAAAGCGCTTCGAGAGCAAAATCCCTGTCGGCCACGGCGTCCATGCTGTTGTCAAAAACCCCGTACATGCCAAGGTTTTCAGCCACTGCGGCCGGATCAAGAGGATATGTGGTGCCCGCGAGCGCCGCAGCGCCAAGCGGCGACACGCGCACGCGGCGCTCGCAGTCGGCCATGCGTTCAACATCACGCCTGATCATCCAGGCATAGGCAAGCAGGTGCTGCGCCAGGCTTACCGGCTGAGCCGGCTGCATATGCGTGCAGCCAGGCAGCAGGACGGTACGGTTCTCACCGGCCTTCTTTGCCAAAACGGCGGCTAATTCGCGCGCAAGGCGCATCCATTCGCGCATCTGGTCAGAGATGTAAAGGCGAAAGTCAAGGCACACCTGATCGTTGCGGCTGCGCCCGGTATGAAGCTTTTTGCCCACCTCGCCGACAATTTGCGTGAGCCTGCTTTCGATGTTCATGTGAACGTCTTCAAGCTCGCGCTTCCACGGAAAGGAACCGTTCTCTATCTCTTCGCGCACCTGTTCCAGCCCGTTGACCAGCTGCTGCGCCTCTTCGGGCGTAATGATGCCCTGCCTGCCGAGCATGCGGGCATGCGCCTTGGATCCTGCTATGTCCTGAGCGTACAGCTCGCTGTCAAAAGAAATGGATTCGGTATACGCTTCAACGGCAAGGCTGGTGCTTTCTTTAAAGCGGCCGCCCCAAGGTTTGTCTGACATGGCTGCTCCCGTGCTTAGCAATCGGCAATATGCAAAAAGAGCCATCGGCTGGCAAAAGCCGACGGCTCTTGCATGTATTTAATGTTTTACTTTAAAAAATGTTCCACTCTGTCTGCATAGCCGCGTATGCGCAGTCCCTGCAGACGGATAAAGCCGGCGGCGTCCTTATGATCGTACGTGGCGCACTCTTCAAACGTTGCAAGATCCTGGCAGTACAGGCTGTGCGGCGAATACCGGCCCACGGGCCAGGCATTGCCCTTGTACAGCTTGAGGCGCACCTCACCGGTGACGCCGCGCTGCATTTCATCAATAAGCGTCTGCATGGCCTCGCGTTCAGGCGAGAACCAGAAGCCGTTATACACCGCAGCGGCATAGCGCGGGATAATGGTTTCACGCGTTGCCAGTGCCTCGCGGTCAAGGCAGATGCCCTCGAGATCCTGATGAGCAATGTGAAGCACTGTACCGCCGGGGGTCTCGTACACGCCGCGGCTCTTCATGCCGACAAAGCGGTTTTCGACCATGTCTAGGCGGCCAATGCCGTGCCTGCCGGCTATTTTATTGAGCCTCATGACCATTTCCATGGGCGAAAGGCGCTCGCCATTAAGCGTGGCGGCATCGCCTTTTTCGTATCCGATGGTGATGTACTCAGGTTCGTTGGGAGCCTGTTCGACCGGCACGGCCATGATGTAGCTGTTGGGGCCGGGTTCTTCCCAAGGATCTTCAAGTTCGCCTCCTTCAAAAGAACAGTGCAGCATGTTGCGGTCCATGCTGTAATGCTTGTTTGAAGCGTTGACAGGTATGCCATGCTTTTCGGCAAAGGCCGTGAGCGCCGTGCGGCTCATGAGATCCCATTCGCGCCAGGGGGCGATGACCTGGAGATCTGGCGCAAGGGCGTTGATGGAAAGCTCAAAA
>JAGAZG010000029.1 GCA_017940105.1 Mailhella sp.
AGTCCTGATCCCAGTGGTCGAACTTTTTGGCAAGGTCGCGCACCGCGTCTTCGCCGCGTTCGCGGATGTCTTTTAGCACTTCTTCCACGACCTTGCGGGCCGCGTTCGCATGCTGCTCCGCTGAGTTGCTTGCCTTCTTCAGATATTCCATTTGATGTTCCTCCTCAAAAACCGTCATTGTCTGCCTTCGAAAGAGCCTCATGCAACGATCTGGCCGCCAGGGATAAAGCCGACCGGCTGGGCCGGGTGCGAAAACAAATTAATGAGGTTATGTTTTAAATGCTGACATGTTTATTGCATAAACCATGCCAAATTTTTTAATATTTTGAACATATTGAATATTTTTACTCAAAACATTTAGAATCCACAATAGAAATTCTTTTTTTGTTGCAAAAAAACAACAAACGCCTTTTATTGAATTTTTGAAAATTTTCAACCTGGGCAAAAAATCCACTCAGAAAAATTTTTGTCACGTTATGTTGCAAAAAAACATCACTTTCCATTTCGCACTTGTCAATGAGTGACAGGCGTTATCATAGGCATCATGTTTGACATCATTTCCGTGGAAGAATAATCATGTCCTCAGATCGAGCAAAAGCCATCTGGCATCTAAGGGTAATGCGCCGCATGCGAAAAGAAGCGGCTGATTCACGAGGTTTTCCATGCAGGCAGGCAATACATTAATAAGCACCATGCTTGGTGACATAACAAAAATAACCAGGGCAGAAGCCATTGTAAACGCGGCCAATAATTCGCTTCTTGGCGGCGGTGGCGTTGACGGAGCCATACACCGGGCTGCCGGCAAAGAGCTGCTGGCAGAATGCCGAACTTTGCACGGATGCGCCACTGGAGAGGCCAAAATTACCGGGGCATACAAGCTGCCGTGCGCCTATGTCATTCATACTGTCGGGCCTGTCTGGCATGGAGGAAACCGCAATGAACCTGCCCTGCTAGCCAGTTGCTACAGAAACTCCCTTCTGCTTGCCCAAGAAAAGGGCATCCGTACAATAGCGTTTCCTTCAATTTCAACGGGCGTGTATTCCTATCCTGCCGAACTTGCCTCGGTCGTGGCTGTTAAAACTGTGGTGCAGTTTGTCAGCACTTTTCCAGCCTCTTTTGACGAAGTGATGTGGGTGCTTTTTAACGAAAAAACAAAGCAGCACTATGACCATGCTCTGGCAAACGCATGCGGCGATGCCAGAACAGGCTCAATTTAATTGAGGGCAGGCACAGCCGCCCTCATACCGTAACTATTGCTGCTTGCCCGATTAAATCCTGGAATAATGGATGTGCACCAGCTTCCAAACTCCGTCCTCTTTCTGAGCAATTTGCGTTTCCAGTCCGCGATTGTGCAGCTCTTCCCCGCCGAGCGTGACGGCATCAAAGCACCATTTAAACTCTATCCAGGCCATATTGCCGCACAAATGAATTTTCAGATCTTCCTTTTTGAGTTCACGCTTAGCAAATTTTTTTGCAAAAATCCCTAAGATGAAGTCATCCCTGATTGCTTTGTATGTTTTAAACTGTCCTGCCGGAGCTACAAACGACACATGTTCGTCATGAGACCATATTTCATTGACGATTTCCGGATCGCAGGAGTTTACGCTTTCGACATACCGGCGGACTAATTCTTCAACGGCAGATTGATCATCTTTCACGGTCATTTTTCTCCCTGGACTTTTGCCAAGCATAAAACCTGGATCATTTTTGCCGTTCCATCGCAATAATTTCACCGATGAACATATAGTGCGGCTCAATGCCGTCAGGTCCGCTGTAGAAAGTTGCGACAACGTCATCGGGAATGCGTTCTTTCTTCAATTGCTCACAGTAAATCTTTTTGCAAACCAGAGTCATGGTGGCCTGATCGTAGCCTACGCCGCCACACACAGCTTTGGGAGTGAGTCCGGTCAGCGCAAGCTTATCGCCATCCCTACCGGACTTGCTTCCCAATATTCCAAGGTCTTTCCTGAATTTTTCCGGAAACCAGCAGACGGTAAACAGTTCATGCCGCTGCATGAAAGAAAAAGTATGCCGAACAGGTTTGACGAAGACAGTTACAATGTTTTTGGCCTTGCCGGGCATGCCCCATAAAGATCCCAACTGCCCCCAGCTGATGGTCATGGCGTTGCTGTCGTTCATGGTTCCGGCAGTCAGCAGAGCCCAGTCATGGTCAAAAAGGCGAAAAATATCCGTATTCATTGTTTTAATGTCTTCCATATCAGACTCCTTATCCCTACTTTAATTATCGTACATACTGTACAGCTTCACCCTTTGCACGTCACTCATTAACCCATTGGAGCAAGAAATTTTTTGCAGGCTTCGTTATCAGTTTCATCCCACCAGGCATAGCCGACCTTATCAAGGTTGGCATGAAATTCTTCATATTCTTCTGGCGAGACTTCAAATCCGCAGGCAACGCGCCCGTACTCCGCTCCATGATTGCGGTAATGGAACATGGTTACATTATACCGTGTCCCCAGCGTTTCAAGGAACTGCAAAAGGGCGCCTGTTCTCTCAGGGAACTGAAAGCTAAGGATGCGTTCGTTCTTTATTGATGCCGGGGCCTTGCCCCCAATCATGTAGCGAACATGGCTCTTGGCAAAGGTATTGCGCGTCATGTCCGTAACAGCGTATCCGTCAGCACGCAGATCAGCGATGATTTTTTCAAGCTCCTTCAATCCTTCGCTCAGCCTCAGCGATGCGAATATTTCTGCGTTATGAGGATCGCTGACACGGTAGTTGAATTCTGTGACCATGCGATTGCCAAGCTTTTTGCACAGTTCCAGAAAAGCCCCCTTGCGTTCCGGAATGACAACAGAAATAATGCCCTCCCTCTGCTCACCAACTTCGCAGCGTTCAGAAACAAACCGCAGCGTATGGAAATTCATGTTCGCCCCGGAAAGAATGGCGGCCATGCGCCCTCCGCTCAGGCCATGCTCCGAAGCGTATTTTTTCAATCCGGCGAGAGAAAGGGCGCCCGATGGTTCGGCAATGGCCCTTGTATCATCAAAAATATCCTTGAGGGCTGCGCAAATCTCATCATTGCTGCAGGTTATGACTTCATCGACGGTATCACGCAACACGCGGAACGTTTCGTTGCCGATGCGCTTCACGGCCACGCCGTCCGCAAAAAGGGAGACCCTGTCCAAATCCACGGGTTCGCCCGCTTCCCAGGCAGCTTTAAGGCAGGCGGAACCTTTCGACTCAACGCCGATAACCTTGACCTGGGGCAATATCTGCTTGATGTATACGGCCACGCCAGCGGCCAGCCCTCCGCCGCCTACCTGGACGAACACATGGGTGATGCGGCTGTCCTGCTCGAGAAGCTCACGTGCGATGGTACCCTGCCCCGCGATAACGTCAGGATCGTCATACGGAGGTATGAGCGTCAGTCCCTGTTCGCGTGCAAGGCGCATGGACTCTGCATAGGCTTCGTCAAAGCTGCTGCCAAACAGCACGACATTGCCGCCAAAGCGGCGCACAGCGTCAACCTTTATGTCAGGAGTCGTCCTGGGCATGACAATGGTGGCTTTCACGCCAAGCCTGCTGCCGGAAAGGGCACAGCCCTGGGCGTGATTGCCTGCGGATGCGGCAATGACGCCCCTTGCCTTGGCTTCGTCTGGGAGCTGTGCGATCTTGTTGTATGCGCCGCGCAGCTTGAACGAATGCACAGGCTGAAGATCTTCGCGCTTGAGCAGGACCTTGCAGCCGATGCGCTCGGAAAGCTTTTCCATATATTCAAGCGGGGTGACACGAGCAACGTCGTATACCGGAGAAAGAAGAATTTTACGCAGATATTCTGAAGAAGTAGGATGCTGTTCAGACACGGTGAGCCTCCGGCTTATTGTCTGCTTAAGGGTGAACGCTAATCGCCGCTGACATGCCCCGGCTTGCGCAGGGCGTAAAGCTCGTCCCGGGCGGATTCCCACGACGGTTCTTTAAACAGGCTTTCCCGCAGCGGGGCTACTTCAAGCTGAGAAGACTGTCCATTAGACGTGATATTAACGGCAATGCTCCGGCCTTCTTCCGCCGCGCGGCATGCCTTGGGAGAGTAAGAAGCCATGAGCGAAGCCGCCATCCTGACGGCTTCGGCATCCCACGTTCTGCCACCCCTGCCTACGGCAAGCGGACCTGGAAAGCCAGAAACCTTGAACAGCAGGTCTTCATTGCGAAGAATTCCGGCATACGCCTCGTTATCCTGCTGGTGCCGGCCTATACTGAGCCAGCACTGCCCCAGCCAGAACTGCCGCCCGATGTCTGCAAGGCGGAAATCATCGGCCACAGGCGAAGAAACGTGACGCAGAACGGGCCAGAACCGCCGTGTATTTTCTTTTTCTGTAAGCTTGCAGCCCCCGCCCGGCGTAGGTATTTCCTGCACGCCGTATTTTTGCGCCAGGGCAAGCTGATCTTTGCGGCCCCGGCCATTAAAGCCAAGCAGGCGGGATCGGTCAACCAGACCGGAAAGCTCGGCCTGAGTAGGCTCGAGATGCTGCGCGCACAAGGGTCGAAGCAGCAGGCCGCGAACGCCGGCGTCACGCAGGATAATGTTCAGGGTATCCCTCCGCTGCGACATGGGTCTTTGCCCCAGAACTTCACCGGAAGCAATAAACGATGCCCCATATTCCGCAAGCAGCCCGCGCGTGCGCTTCATCATCAATATCTTGCAATCCACGCAGGGATTCATGGCGCTGCCAAAGCCGTGCGCCGGTCCCTGGCGCAGCATGTCCACATAGGCATCGCCAACGTCTACGGCATCGATGTCAAGCCCGTAAACTTCCCTCCAGTGCTGCACCCGACGCGGGCTGCCGAAAAACGGCGAATAAAAATGCAGGCACTTGATGGCAAGCCCCTGCTCCATAAGCAACAGGGCGGTCAAAAGACTGTCCAGACCGCCGGAAAAAAGAGCTAATCCGTCATAATGTTTCATGGCTGAATACTAAATTTCAAAACCTCATCTGGCAAGTGTTTCTCTTGCCCATGGAAAAGGCTTTTGCTAAACTTCAGGCGAACTGAATTTCAGGAGAAGTCAATATATGGCTAAAAAAACGATAAGTTCTCCGGAAGATGCCCGTAAAGAGGCTTTGCAGACAGCTCTGGGCACCATCGAAAGAAAATACGGACAGGGTGCCGTAATGAAGCTCTCTGACAATGCACATGTGCGCGTTCCCGTCATTCCTACGGGCTCCATAGGACTGGATCTCGCCCTTGGCATTGGCGGCATGCCACGCGGCCGCGTTTGCGAGATATACGGGCCGGAATCATCCGGCAAGACGACGCTTACGCTGCACGTCATAGCTGAATGCCAGAAAATGGGCGGTGTAGCAGCATTTGTCGACGCGGAGCATGCGCTGGATGTTGCCTACGCAGCACGCCTTGGAGTAAAGACGGACGAATTGCTCATTTCTCAGCCGGACTACGGCGAACAGGCCCTGGATATTGCTGACATGCTCGTTCGTTCAGGCGCGGTCGATCTCGTTGTCGTAGACTCCGTTGCGGCCCTCATCCCCCAGTCTGAACTCGACGGAGCCATGGGAGAAGCACAGGTCGGCGGACATGCCAGGCTCATGTCTCATGCCATGCGCAAGCTTACCGGCACCATACATAAATCCAACGCGTGCGTGATTTTCATCAACCAGATACGCATGAAAATCGGCCAGATGGGCTACGGCAGCCCAGAAACGACCACCGGCGGCAACGCACTCAAATTCTATAGTTCAGTGCGTCTGGACATCCGCCGCATCGGCACTCTTAAAGACCGTGACGAAGCATACGGTTCCCGCACAAAAGTCAAGGTTGTCAAAAATAAAATGGCCCCGCCTTTCCGTGAAGCAGCCTTCGATATAGTCTGGGGAACCGGCATTTCACGATCCGGGGAAATCCTTGACATGGCGGTTGACGCCGGCATTGTTGACAAAAGCGGATCATGGTTTGCCTATGGCGACGAAAAGCTGGGGCAAGGCCGGGAACGGGTGCGCGACATGCTGGACAACAACATTGCCCTGAGGGATGAAATAGAGGCCAGGCTCAGAGAACATCTCGGCTTTGACGGAGACATGCCATCCTCTGCAGCCACGGCAGGAACACCTGACGGCTACATGCCTGGCGGCGAAGACAGTTACGACGAAGAAAATTTTTAAACGAGCCGATCAGGAGAATATATGCTTAAAGCTAAAGACATACGCCGTATGTTCCTTGAATATTTTAAAAACAATGGGCATGCGGTGGTGGCTTCATCGTCCCTCGTGCCGAGGGACGATCCAAGCCTGCTTTTCACGAACGCCGGCATGGTACAGTTTAAAAAGCTCTATCTCGGACAAGAAAAACGCCCTTACAATTGCGCGGCCACTTCTCAAAAATGCCTGCGCGTAAGCGGCAAGCACAACGACCTGGAAAATGTCGGGCGCACGGCAAGGCACCACACCTTTTTCGAAATGCTGGGCAACTTTGCCTTTGCATCCTATTTTAAAAGAGAAGCCATCGGCTTTGCATGGAAGTTCATCACTGAAGAACTGCGCCTGCCTAAGGACAAGCTTTATGTCACCGTATACCGCGACGACGAAGAAGCCTTCAGGCTGTGGCAGGAAGTGGCGGGGCTGTCGCCCGACCGCATTTTTCGCATGGGCGAAAAAGACAACTTCTGGACCATGGGCGATACCGGCCCCTGCGGTCCTTGCTCTGAAATTTACATAGACCAGGGCGAAGACATGGCCTGCGGACCTGACTGCGGCATAGGAAAATGCGACTGCGACCGCTTTCTTGAAATATGGAACCTGGTGTTTACCCAGTACGACCAGAAAGAACCAGGAGTACGCGTTCCACTGGAACATCCCAACATCGATACCGGCATGGGGCTGGAACGCATAGCTGCCGTCTGCCAGGGAAAACGTTCAAACTTCGACTGCGACCTGTTTCAGGACATCATCCAGTATGCGGCCGATCTTGCCGGCGTAGCATACAGTTTTTCTGCCCCTGACACCAATGATATTGACACTGCCCTGCGTGTTATAGCCGACCATAGCAGAGCAGCCGCATTTATGATCGCCGACGGGATTTTGCCTTCCAACGAGGGACGTGGATACGTGCTGCGCCGCCTTATCCGCAGGGCTCTGCGCTTCAGCACCCTGATGGGCGTTCATGACGCTTTTCTTTACAAAACAGTGGGCAAAGTCGTTGAAGTCATGGGTGACGATTATCCAGAACTGCGCGAGCATGCAGAATTTCTTTCCCGCGTAGTGCATGAAGAAGAAAACCGCTTCAGGGTAACCCTCGACAAAGGACTTGCGCTCCTTGACAACGAACTCGCCCGCCTGTCAGGCGAAGGATGTTCTGTCATTCCCGGCGATGTTGCTTTTAAGCTTAACGACACTTTTGGCTTCCCCTTGGATATCGTGGCCGACGTCGCCTATAAGCGGGGCTTCACTGTCGATGAAGAAGGCTTCCGGGCAAAAATGCAGGAGCAGAAGCAGAGAGCCCGCGCCGCGTGGAAAGGGTCTGGCGAAAAAGACCTTGCAAACCGCTTCAAAGGCCTGCTGGAAGAAGGAATCCAATCTGTCTTTGCCGGATATGAAACGCTCAAATGCAATGCGCGCATTGTCGCTCTTCTTGATGGCGACGCTCTGCCGGCTGAAGTTCTCAAAGCTGGAGAAAAAGGCTACATCGTCACCAATCAGACGCCATTCTACGGCGCTTCAGGAGGACAGTGCGCTGATACGGGCACCATGGAGGCTCCTGGAGGAAAGGCCGTGGTTGCCGATGCCATTAAGCCCATGCCTACGCTCACTGTGCACCAGGTTGAGGTAACGGAAGGCGAAATTCTCGCAGACCAGGAAGTCAGCCTTGCCGTCAATGCCGGGCTGCGCATGGCAGCCGCCCGCAATCATACATGCACACACCTGCTTCAGGCCGCTCTGCGCGAAGTGCTCGGTGCCCATGTCCATCAGGCCGGCTCATCCGTCACCCCAGACGGACTGCGCTTTGACTTTACGCACATAGCTGCCATGACGTCAGAAGAAATCGCCGCTGCAGAACGCAAAGTCAACGCCATGATCATGGCCGACCATCCCGTTTCTACGACGGAAATGGATCACGACGAAGCGGTTAAATCAGGAGCCATGGCCCTGTTCAATGAAAAGTACGGCGATAAAGTGCGCGTTGTAAGCATTGGTCAGGAAAACGAGGCTCCCTGTTCCCTGGAACTTTGCGGCGGAACACACCTGGACAGAACAGGACAGGCGGGCAGCTTTGCCATTGTTTCTGAATCATCCGTGGCATCTGGAGTCAGACGCATTGAAGCCGTCACAGGATGGAAAGCTTATGACCTTATGGCAGAACGCCGGGGCGAGCTGAATGCCATTGCTGCGCAGCTTAAAGTCTCCCCTGCAGAACTCGCATCCCGCATCGAATCCATGCAGAAAGAAATTCGCGAACTGCGCCGCAGTCTTGAAAAGGCCCAGGCCGCCGGCAGGGGCAACCTCATGGACAATGCCGAAGAAATTGCCGGG
>JAGAZG010000030.1 GCA_017940105.1 Mailhella sp.
ATGAATGAACAGCATTGAGAAAATGTCTGACGTCACCAGGAGATCTTCCGCCATGCGGTGATCCTTCTGTAGGCAATAGCGGTTTAAGCTGCTCCCATAACCTTTCCGAAATGCATCCGTATATCATCTCATCGGGTTAACAGGATTATAGGAAAATTAAAAGGATTATTTTCAGTGGGTTATAGTTTGCAGACACACCCTAGGAGAAAAGAATGCCATTAGACGTCAACGGATACAGCGATCAATTCAGGAGCTTCCTTGATTTCGCGGACAAAGAGATTCAGGCCAACGCCACAAAAGGCAGGACCTCTGTCGCGCAGGCGGACCAGTCAGCAGCGCTTGGCAGCCGCACGGTCACAGCGAATTCCAACGACAAGGTCGGCAAATGGTTTCGCTCCCGGGACGAGAAGGATGCGAACAACAAGACCCGCGAAATCTTCAAAAACGCCATTGCGGAAATGTTCGGCGGAGAAAAAAACATCCCGCGGGCAGTGCTGGATGCGATGAAGCTCAATGACTACGGCAAGGGCAAGCCTTTGACCGCACGGCGCATCCTTGCCGTCAAGACGGCGATTGACCTGGAAGGAACGGCGAAGCTCAATGTATTCAAGTCCCCCGATGCTGAGAAGCTCGCACTCAGCAAGGGCTGGACTCAGGGAGAGCTTCCCAGGATCGCCCGTGCGGCGAACATGCTCTGCGCTGCCACAGACATGGACATTGCCACAGCCATCGAAAAGCTTTCGACGCCGGGATCCAGGGAGAACCGTCTCATGAACTACGGCGGCCGCTTTCTTGAATCCCCGGCCAACTTTGCCAACGGTCTCCGCCTCATGGACTCTTTTGCCGGGTGGTACAAGGACATCTGCGACACGATGGCATCTGTCCACAGCACTACATTCGGAGACAAAGACTACTCCCCTGCCGATACATTCACCAAGCTCAACATCAACTCAAAGATGATTGGAGAAAATAAGCTGAAGGGGTACGAAAAGTTTGTCTTCGAGGAACTTTCTGTCAATCCCAATACCAACCTTGGCGAAACGGATATGGAAAAGCTCTTTGGCTTCAAGAACAACAAGGTAATGAGCTTCTTTGGCTTTGGCTTCGGTTCGTCGTTCACTTCAACGATTGCAACCATTCCCAAAGAGAAGCGCGCCGTGATCTACACCGCCATCAACTCCTTCACCCAACCGGCGAACAGCGCTCTTGAGGCCAGGGAAAAGAACAAGGGCAACAATTCACAAACATGGCTCAATCCTATTTACGCACCGACAGTTATCGCCCGCCTGCTCAGGAACTTCGACAAGGCCGAAGCGATGTTCAATGCAGGCAAGCTGACCCCCAGGAACATTATCAAGGAGTTTTTCTCCGAAATTCCCGACAAGGGCAACTACGACTACAAGACCATCAATGGCTATCTCAACGCCATCGGTGCGCAATTAGCCCTCGATGAAGACGAGGGCGGGCAATACACTGACGTCTCGGACCGGGCTGGTCTAGCCATGGAAAACTCCGGATGCACCTTCGAAGAAACCGTCCGGGCACTGCGCGAGGGCCGGACGCTGGCTGTGCCGCAATACCTCAGCACCGGCAGCATGCCGTTGGAGCATTTTGACGGAACAACCCAGGGCGGGCGAAAACTCATCGAAGGCGATCTCTATCGTCCGGATTTCTGCTACCACTTCAAAAATGACCTTAAAACACCCCTGCTCAATCCTGCTCCCGGCCAGGGAGGATTTGGCTTCACGTTCCCAGGCGAAAACAAGTTCTACACGAACAGTTCGCAGCAAGGCAGAGCGAATATCCAACATGTCGCCGACAAGGTCATTGAGATGTGCGGAACGGTACACGTCAGCCAGGCGAACAGCGTGATGATGATGCTTTCGCAGTCGGGGCTCACCAACCTGCGAGGCGGCATCAGCCAGATCAATGCAACAAGCAACGAGCATGCCCCGGTCGATTACGCACTCTCGAAAAACGATCAGACGGGGGCAGTTACGATCAGGTATACAAGCCCCGAGGCCCTGCCGTTCAAATTTGAATGGAGCGCGACAATCGATGTGAACGGCAATGTCTCGTCGACGCCAATGACGGTTGAGCAGAAGCTTCAAGCCCAATAACCCGCAATGCGCGCAGAAGTCTCAAACTCAAACAGCTACATGGAGCATCATGAACATAAGCGAGATTGCAAGGGCCATGGCCGAGACGTTCGGCATTGCCGGACTTGAGAGCGAAGACGGCAAGATAGAAATAGAAATCGACAACTTGGCCATAATGATAGAGGAAACGGACGAAGATGTTTTCATGCTCAACGGACTTGTCGGCGAAGCTCCGTCCGAAGGCGGCGAAGCATTCGCGAAAATCCTTCTCGAAGGCAACATGGTCCTCATGAACACGAAGGCCGCCGCGCTTGCGCGCAATCCGCAGACCGGCGCATATGTGCTCATTGAGCGCGTCCCTCTCTCCGCCTCATCCGATTTCGGGAGCTTTTGCGAAAGCCTTGGAGAATTCGTCGATACGCTTGAATCATGGCGCGCCATCCTCAATGACTTCAATCCGGCCGCGGCAGCCGCCGGCGCCATCGCGGCCGAAAAGGAAGCGGAAACGCTGTACGCGCTCCAAAACGGTTTTCTGCGCATTTAATTGCCGGGGAAATGCCTGCAGGCACCATTTCGGCATATCACCTTGTAGCATCAATGCGGAAATGGCGGCGTCACACAAATCAATGCAGCCTGTTTATTAAAATTTCTGGCTGAGAAGGCAGCCGCCCGTGATTGCACGGGGTTCAGCATACGGACACAGCCGCGGCTTCCGGCAGGCTCAGTCTGGTGAGTTTCCGCGCTCGGCCAGCTCACTGCGTATGCGTTCCGCCTCGGCGTCATCCGTTGTGTCCAGCGTTACAGTGCCCGAAGCATCGTAAAAAATGTACCGGACTGCCGCGTTCGCACAGAAATTCTCTCCGGCGTTCACCCGCTGCACAGAATCAGAAGCCTTTTTCTTTTCCCAGCCTGCATCCGCACGGGCGGAAAGGGCTTCAGCCATGGACGCAAACAGCGACTTTGCGGCCCAGCCCAGCGGAAAAGCAAAAAAAGCCTCCAAAGCCAGCAGCGAGATAAAAAAATTCACTATGCCGTATACCCCATGCTGACGGGGCGCATACAGAACGACCAGAAACATGCGGTATACGCACCAGATCAGGAATATTACCAGAAGAAAGCGGGTGCCTAGTGGGCCGGGTCAACTTTTATCTGGCGATAGACGCTGATAAAAGGACAAAGGCCACAGCAATAAGCAGGATCAAAACAATCCGCATGGCTGCTGCCCTCCTTTACGGTTTGCGCCGTGCCGACGCGAAGAGAAGAAAGGGCAACCGTGCGAAAGGCAAAATATCTGAAAGCAACTTGAAGGGCAAGGGACGGCGCAAAGTCATGGGCGATATCATCATACAGGCGGTGGGCTTTTTCGGCGTAGCCTTGTTCATGGCGTCTTACCAAATACGTTCAAACCGAGCCCTGTTCCTTTGCCAGATGCTTGGCTGCATGGTCTTCTGTTTCCAGTTTTTTCTTCTTGGCGCCTATACGGGAGCCTTGACCCTGGTAGTCAACGCGGCACGTAATTATCTGCTCATAAAATCATCATGCTGGAAATGGGCGCGAAGCAAAGCAGTCCTGATTTTCATTATCGCGCTTCTGGCCGCAATATCCCTATCGACATGGGATAGCTGGGTCAGCATGCTTCCGTTCGCTTCAGTCACGGCCACGAGCATAGGCTACTGGACGAACAATGCCCAGAAAATCAGAATCTCACAGCTGATCGGATCTCCGCTCGTACTCGTATA
>JAGAZG010000031.1 GCA_017940105.1 Mailhella sp.
CAGGCGCCTGGCAGCTGATTTTTTATATTCTTTTTGGGCAAGGCGGGCGTTAAGGATGATTTGCGCGCCGTCAACGCCCTTGCCGCATATTTCTGTGCAGGCAAGGCACTGCAGGCAGCTTTTGATGCTCTGCTCATACCGCCGCCCCGGTTCCAGCTGGCCTGCGGCAACGGCATTGGCAAGGTCAATGCGGGCTCTCGGCCCCATGGTTTCCACAAGATGATGCTTGTAGCTCGGGCAGACGCTCAGGCAGCGGCCGCAATATTCACAGGACGGGCTGCTGCTCATGCTCATTGCTCCAGCTTGCCGGGATTCATGATGCCGTACGGGTCAAAAATACGGCATATGCCGCGCATGATGCGCATCTGCTCGTCGCCGAGCTGAAGGGGCATGTACTGCTTTTTTTCTAGCCCTATGCCATGTTCTCCGCTGATGGTTCCGCCAAGTTCCAGTATGGCGCGCACAGAGGCATCAGCAAAAGCATTGTATGCGGCAGCCTGGACCGGATCGCCTGGGCTGTAAAGCACCATGGGGTGCAGGTTGCCGTCTGCGGCATGGGCAATGGTCACCACGTTGCAGTTATGCTTTGACGCCAGCTCTTCCATGGCCTGCAGGGCGCGCGGAAGGCTTGAGATGGGCACGGCGTAATCCAGTGTTACCAGCATGTCGGCCTTGCGCACCAGCGCTGCGGTGCCTCCGCGGCGTGCTTTCCAAAGGGTTTCACGTTCTTCTTCCGTATGGGCACGCTGAAACCCTATGGCGTGATGCTGGGTGCAGACTTCCTGTATCGTTCCCATTTGCGCGTCAAGCGTCGCATCGGGGCCGTCAACCTCGATGAGCAAGGCTGCGCCTGTGCCTGGCGGGCATGGCACGCCGTAGACTTCTGCAACCGTTTCAAGAAATGTATGGTCCATGAGTTCGAGGGTGCAGGGCAGGATCCGGCGTGAAACAAGGTCGGTCACCACTGCTCCTGCTTCGGTCGCAGATGAAAAATAGGCCAGCGCAGTTCGGATGGATTCTGGCAAAGGCACAAGCTTGACGGTCACTTCAGAAATGAAGGCCAGCATTCCTTCAGAACCGCATATGAGCCTGGTCAGATCAAAGCCAGTGACGTCCTTCTGGCAGCGGTTGCCGAGCCTTGCTATGGTTCCGTCGGGGAGGATGGCTGTCAGGCCAAGCAGATAGTCTCTGGTAACGCCGTATTTTGCTCCGCTTGCCCCGCCTGCGTTGGTGGCAACATTGCCCCCTATGGTTGAATAAAGGCAGGAGGTGGGGTTGGGCGGATACATCAGCCCGTATTCAGCGGCTGCCTTTTGCAGGTTACCCGTCACGCATCCCGCCTGCACAACGGCAAGCCTGTCCGTTACCGATATTTCCTGGATCTTGTTCATCCGCGAACTGCACAGCACGACGCCTCCCAGAACAGGCACGGGGCATCCCGCAAGGCTGGTACCTGAACCGCGGGGGTATACGGGTATGTGATGCATGTTGCAAAGGCGGAGCACAGCGGCTGCCTCTTCCGTCGTCTTTGGCAGGGCTACGGCATCAGGCTTGTGGCTTGCGTAAAGATCATATGCAAAAGAACGCAGGTCTTCTTGGGAGTCGCAAAAGCCATCGCTGCCAAGCACAGCCTTCAATTCACTGGCTAAAGAAGCGTTAAGCGGCATTATCTTCTCCGTGACAAATAGCGTTCAAGCCTGTCCATGGCCTGCGAAAGCAGGTCTTCGCTCACCGTGCAGGCTATCCTTATGCAGCCTTTGACGGTTTCTTCCGGGCCAAAGGGAAAACCCGGCACGACCACCACCTGCTCTTTATCAAGCAAATCCAGTGCAAAAGCCATGCTGTCCGGCTTGGCAGCGTCTATGCGCGGAAACAGGTAAAACGTGCCCGCCGGCTTAAGGCACTGGACTCCGGGCATGGCGGACAGGCGCTCATACGCAAGAGCCGTTCTTTTGCGGTATGCTTCTGTAAAAGCATGAAAAGCCTCCTGAGGCCCCGTGAGCGCATGGAATGCTGCACGCTGCCCGGCAGTGTTCGTGCTTGCCACCGAATAGCTTAGGACCTTGACCATTTCCCGCATGACCCATTCGGGTCCAACGGCGTATCCGACTCGCCATCCCGTCATGGCAAAGGCTTTGGAAAATGAATTGAGCACGACCGTGCGCTCGGCCATGCCTGGACGCGTGGAAATGCTCTCTGCCGGCGCATCGAACACTATGCTGTCGTAAACTTCGTCAGAAACGACGGCAAGGTCATGCCTGATGGCAAAGGCAGCAAGCATGTCGAGCGCATCAGGCGGCAGAACTATGCCTGAAGGATTGCAGGGCGAATTGACGAGCAGGACGCGGCTGCGCGGCGTAAGGGCTTTTTCAAGCGCTTCCATCGAGGGCAAAAAGCCATCCTCAAATTTTGTGGGAACCATGACCAGTTTGCCGCCGGCAAGGCCGCAATGCCCCTGGTAGTCAGAAAAGCACGGCGCCGGGCAGAGCACTTCGTCACCTTCAGACAGAAGCGTGCGCATGACGGCGAGAAGGCCGTGCATGGCTCCGGTCGTTATGAGCAGGTTCTGCTCGCCGTAGTCGATGCCGGTTTTTTTGCGTATGGA
>JAGAZG010000032.1 GCA_017940105.1 Mailhella sp.
CCAACATGAACATTCTGTCGCAGGGCTACGAATCTCGCCTGCAGGGACAGGCTCTCGCCGCTCAGCTTGCCAGCCAGCATGCTGATCTGAGCAGGCAAATTTTCGAAGAGAATTGCCGTGACCGTGAGCTTCAGCGCGAGATCGCCGCGCAGGCCGTGCGCGACAAGCTTGTGGAAGAGCAGGCCAAAAACGCCGCTCTCATGGCTCAGATCAACCTGACCAACCAGCTCACTGCCCAGACGGCATACCTGATTGACCGTCTGACGCCCGCAACCACCACGCCGGCCGCTGGTGCGTAGCATTCAAACTGCGGGGGCTGCGAGGCTCCCGCAGTCAATCGGAGTCTGCCATGATGATGATTATTTTTCCTGACAAAGAGAAAGAGACGCCGAAAGACTGGGCATTCATGGAAAAGAGCGGCGAAGTGCTGGCGTCCATGCCCGACACCTGGAAAGCCTATCCAGACAATGAGGCCGGCATGATGAGCGTGATCGACATGGAATATAACGAGCTCAAGAATGCCATGACTGACAAGGACAAGTCATGCGAACTGGTGCACCTGGCATCCGCGTGCCTGCGGATGTGGCGGAGGCTGAACCATGCTGAATAATCCGTATCTTTTCCCGGCGGCAACTGGCGTCAATTCCATGCTGGCCAATCCGTTCGCCCAGCAGGTGCAGGCGATCCAGAAGGCAAGCCTGGGCTTGACGCAGATAGAGGGCTTCCCGCCAGTTGCGGAATTTACCGATGATGCCAACGCAAAATGGACGCTGGTCAAGTCTGCGTCAGACAGCACGGTGGATATTCCTGCACCGAACAGCATGCAGGTCGTGGACTACTGGAACCATGATTTTCCCGGTCTCGATAAGCCGGTATACATCTACGTCGTCGAGGGTATACGGCAGCCGAGAGTGGACACGGAGCAGCCGTGCAGGGTGCTTTATCAGTGGTTCAGCAAGACGTTCGTGAAAGACTTCCAGCCACAGATGATCAGCGAAAACGAATGGAGAAAAGCTAACGTCTATGCGGCTCCGCTGAACGGCAATCGCATTGCCAAGCTCAAGGCTCTCTGCCATGTGCAGAGCATAGAAGCGCAGCCAGCGGCGAACGACGACCTTATCAAAGTCGAGGGACTGAATGGACAGCCTGCTTGAAGAGATCAAAGAGCGGATTGAAAAAGAGACCAGGCAGCCAAGGGAGCTTTACTCCGGCCTGAAACAAATGGGCGCTGCCATGTTTTTCAGCAATACCATGAGCAAGGAACAGGTTATCATGTTCTGCGCCGCCATGATCAAGCTCTATCTTTCCCTGACGGAAAAGAAGGAATAACGCAGTCCGGCGAATGTAGTAGTCAGACTGTGAGCCTCTGCCCGAAAGCCACCCCGGACAGAGGCTCGTTTGTTATTTGCCTATATCGGGGTACAAATGGGGGTATAAAATTTTCTTTCGCTAAAGTTATCATTGTAAAATCAATATGTTGTAAACTAGTTCAAATCCCCTTGGGGACGCCACTAGCAATTACCGTAAGGCTCCGTAGATTACCATAAGTATCCACGGAGCCTTACTTTTTTGCGTTTTTAGGCTATCCGTAGACTACTTTAAATATCCGTAGATATCCATTGCATACCATAAAAAAGCGGGGTATATCTCGGGGTATATTTTTTAGCCGGAGGAATATACCCCGCTATGCCCCTGACTGACGCAAAAATAAAAGCGGCGAAGGCTACAGGTAAAGAGTACAAGCTGCCTGACTCAGAAGGACTCTATCTGTATGTCACGGCGATCGGCTCCAAGGTGTGGCGTGCGCGTATCCGCGCCGATGGGAAAGACACGACTGTCACTCTTGGGAAGTATCCTGCAATGCGTCTGGCAGAAGCTAGGCTGGCACGCAATGAGATCGCACGGAAGATTGCTGCAGGAGAGGAGATCGACTCACCGAGAAAACGGAAGAGACAGGGGCAGACGTTTCGAACTGTTGCCGAAGAGTGGATCGCAAAGCACGCCGAAGAGTGGCGGGAGAGGTACATCAAGACGCTCCGGCAGAGGCTGGAGCATGACGCATACCCGGCTTTTGGTGACATGCCCATAGAGGAAGTTACGCCGGAAGTCGTGCTGAAAATGCTGCGGGAAATTGAGAATCGCGGCTCTGTAGTTGTCGCCAAAAAGGTGCTCTGGCATGTGCAGCAGATTACGGCATACGCTTATGCAACGCTGCGTATCAAAGCTGATCCAGTTGCCGGGCTGACAACAAACGTTCTGCGCAGGGTAAAGCCAGGGCATTTTGCGGCAGTGACGACACGTGAAGATGCGGCGTTTGTAATCCGCGCAGTGCGGGCGTATCGCGGAGCTCCGACAGTCAGGCTGGCTCTGGAATTTTTAATGCTCACCTTTGTACGGCCCGGCAATGTACGGGCTGCGAGATGGGAGGACGTGGATCTGAGGAAGAAGGTCTGGACGATCCCTGCGGATCAAATGAAGATGGGGAAGGAGCACAAAGTGCCCCTATCCCGGCAAGCGTTGGCTCTGCTGCAAGAAGCAGAGGAATGGGAAGACGACACAGGACTGGTGTTTCCGCCAATCCGGAAGCGGACTGACAAAATTGTGATGATCTCTGACGGCACGTTCGGCGTGGCATTGCGTGCAATGGGCATCCCCAAAGACATGATGACGGCGCATGGCTTCCGCTCCATGGCGTCCAGCCTGCTGAATGAGGCTGGGCACAGTCCTGACGTGATCGAGCGGCAGCTTGCCCATGCAGGAAAGGATCAGATCAGGGATATCTACAACCGTACGGAATACTGGAAGGAGAGGGTACGGCTTATGCAGGCGTGGGCCGACATGGTCGACGATCTGGCTATGCATTCTTGAATGCCGCCAGTGTCTGCATGAGCTCGTCCTTGTCCCAGAGCCTAATGCGGCTTATCTGTATTGGCTTTGGGAGTTTCTCTTCTTTCAGCCAGCGTTCAAACGTCGTGCTGCCTATGTGCAGCAGAGCCATGAGTTCTTTTTTTGTGACGTATTTTGGCATTGTTCACTCCTCATCCTCTTCGTTCTGCACGGCTTTGGCTTCTAAAAACAGCTGCGATCCAGTAAATGTCTTGACCGATGCAGTGTACCCGCATTTTGGGCAGGTGAACTTTTCCTTGCCTGGGATTACGTATGACAAAGCCATTAACACCATGGCAACGATGATCCAATGCGAGGCGCCTTTGTATACAAAATATCCCAGAGTGATAACCACAATGGCGTGGATGATTGCGAAAAAAAGACAGTAGAAATGTGATGCATTCATTCGTTTTCCTCTGGTTCAGGTATTGGGCCAGCCCATAGCAAAGAGTCTTTGAGTATTGCCATACACATTTTCATTATACCAGTATCCGCCATCAAAACACCGTCTTCATATGTGACTTGAATGCAGCATGGCTGACTGCCTTTCCCAAATCCTTTGCACCAATACCAGCCAGCTTTCTTTGGCAGTTTAGTTGTCCATTTCATCACTAGTCCCTTTCATCCATCTTATAATATTGAATGTAAATGTAAAAACGCAGTTCATACCACAGATTTGCCATTGTTTTAAATTTAGCACCATACCAGAAAGGTTTCTTGCGGAGTAAATAGCGACATACAGCTCTCTTTTTCTTATTGGTCATTTCCATCAAAAATATTTTGCACTTTGGCGTTTTGAACAAAAGACATTTTCCATCCGCAATTCGGACAAGCATAGTATTTAGTTATTCTTGACAGTATCATTACTCATCTCCTCTTCGACTTGAAGTCTAGCTGTCTGTAAGAATATTTCTGCACAGGATTTTTCTATGCCATTAAAGCAAATACCAGCTTTAGTACATACACAATTGTAACAGCCCAATTGCTGACTTTGCATTGCTGCATATTTTGCCAATCTTGCCGCCACTTTCGCCTCAAAGATATAGCCATCTTGGATGATTTCCTGTCGATTACACAGGCATTGCATAGATATGCACTCATCATCCCATAATGCGGAGCAGCCACGCCATCGGCAATAATCGCCAGTCTTTCGTGCCGCCAGCCATTCCTTTTCACTTTCGGTCAGCATCCATTTCTTCATCAACAATTATCCGTGCATACCGTAGAATTTTGAAACGGCATCCATCATCACGCCACACATCATGTCCTTGGCATATCTTCCAACATGGACATTCTTTTCTGCAATCGTCGCTAACTGTTGTTGACAAAAAGCCAGTCACTTGACCATATAATTCCGCCAGCTTTGCCGCCACTCTCGCTTCAAACTCGGCGGCTTCCCTCAGGTCATTTATTTCTTCTTTGGCAGGATGATACCCACTCCATACATAATACTCGTTTCTATGGTAAAGATGATGCTTTGCTTGCCGTAGTTTACGGGCTTTCAGCCATCTCTTTTCGCTCTCGGTCAGCATTCGTTGTCACCCTTTACATCTCGTCCTCTGACAGGGCTTCCGGGGACACCCTGTGCATCACTCGGAACCGTGTCCGACACTTGTCGCAGCGGTAGTCGTTCGTAGGTGCTCC
>JAGAZG010000033.1 GCA_017940105.1 Mailhella sp.
CAAATGTTGTATATATCAGGTCGTGTTGCCTGCAATACTCAGCTTTGCTTAACCCACTCCGGGACCATTCTTCTACGACTGGCTTCCAATCCGTGATTGCCATGATACTCTCCTTGGTTCTTTTGAAAGTATCACAGACCGGATTCCATTCAACATGGGGTTCCCGTGACGCTTACTGAATGGCAACATTTTTCGATAGTGTTTTCGCGCAGAAAATCTGCAGAGCCTTTTATCTGAAACGACTGTCATTACGAAAAGAGCCGCCCGGTCAGGGCGGCTCTGCTCAGTTAATGTAACGTTCAGGCTACAGAAGCGCAAAGGCCATGGCGCCTACGGCAACGCCGTAAAGCAGGAACGGGAAGAACGTGCGGCGGAGGATGTCGCCTTCCTTGCCGATAAGGCCGAGAACTGCGCATGCCGCTACAATGTTATGCACGCAGATCATGTTGCCCATGGCGCCGCCGGCGCCCTGTGCGGCAAGCATGATGAAGTGCTGTATGGTGTTATAGTTCAATGCCGTGGCCATATCCCACTGGAAGTTGGCAAAGAGCATGTCAGAAACCGTGTTGGAGCCGGTTATGAAAGCTCCAAGGCCGCCGACATAGGAGTTGATGGCAGGCCAGGCGCCGCCGGCCAGATCAGAAAGACACTGTGCCAGGGCCATTGGCATGGAAATATGGTTGGTCGCTTCACTGGCTGCAGTACCCTTGAATATGGAGACAAGGGCAACGGCTGCGAGCAGCGAAATGGTGGGAGCCTTCATCTTGGCAAAGGCGGTCTTCCATGCCCTGCTGACTTTATTGGAGCCGACAGCATCATCCTTCAGCATGCCGTGCATGAAGATGGTCAGTATGGCCACAAGGATGAAGGGAATTGTTCCTGGCAGGTTAAGCAGCGCGATGGAAGATCCTACGCCGGTCTGGCCGAGGATGTCCTTTGCACCGATGCTGAATGCCGGGTTGGTGACAATGGGCTTAAGATGGAACAGGGGCACGCGGGTGACAACCAGGATCAGGCCGCAGAGCACGTACGGCATCCATGCCATGAGCTGGCTCATATGTTCGCGGTATTCCGTAACGTCGGAGGGCTTGATTTCGCCTATCCAGTTTGGATCCCACTTGTCGTTGGAGTCAAAGTCCCATACGTCCTTGGGGACGCATACGCCCATCTGAGTAAGCTTGATAAGAATGGCAAGGCCAATGATGCCGCCCAGCAGGGAAGGCAGTTCGGGGCCGACGAGCCAGGCCATCAGGAAGTATGGCACGCCAAAGCATACGGAGGCGAGCAGGCAGTACTTCCATACGGCAAAACCTTCAGACCAGGACTTGTTCTTGCCATAGTAGCGGGTCATGAAGCCCAGCATGAAGATGGGCAGAATGAACAGCATGGGCAGGTGCATCAGCGTGACGTATTCACCTATGGTTTTGTAAACAAGAGCAGGATCGGTGGTGCCAAGCGCCTGCATGGCAACGGCTTCAATGGATTTGAAGCCCTGGAGAACAGGCGTGCCTACGGCGCCGAAGGTGACGGGAATGCTGTTGAAGCACAGGCATATGACTGCTGCGCAGACCGGAGGAAATCCTAGGCCGAGGAGCAGCGGGGCTGCAAGGGCCGCAGGCGTGCCGAAGCCGGCAGCGCCTTCGATGAAAGCGGCGAACATGAAGCCGATGATGATGGTCTGAATGCGGCGGTCAGGGCTGATCTTTTTCATGCCTGCCTGGATGGTTTCCATGGCGCCGCTTGAGGTGAGCGTGTAGTAGATGAGCAGTGCGCCGAATACGATGATAAGCACGCCTGCTGCTGTGATGAAGCCTTCTAGCGTGAGGGCTATCACGCGCATAAAAGGCAGCTGCCATACGGCAAGGGCAAGGATAGCGCCCGTGGCCCAGGCAAGCGGCATGGCCCGCATGGATGACCAGCGGAGTCCGACCATGAGTACAAGGGCCACGACAAGGGGAATCACGGCAAATAACGCCAGAAGTCCAACGTTCATAAATCCCTCTGCAATGTGGTAAATGGGTTATTGGAATGGGCGCCTGCAGGCGCCCTTGCCATTATTTCATTGTGCGTGCGAGCAGTTCGGCCATGTGCTCTACGCGTATGGGCGCGTCGGAGGCTGTAGCCACGCCGCGAATCTGCATGACGCAGCCGGGGCAGTCCGTAACAACGATGTCTGCGCCGGATTCCACGCTGTTTTTCACCTTGGCCTTGCCTATTTCTGCAGAAAGCTCGGGGAACTTCACGGAGTATGTTCCGCCAAAGCCGCAGCAGGTGTCTTCTTCTTTGGCGGGCCTGTAATCGGCGGCCATGCGCAAAAGTTCGCGAGGTTCGTCTTTTATGCCGTTGTTGCGCATATGGCATGGGGCATGGTAGGTGACCTTGTCGCCCGATTTAATAAAATCTTCTTCTTTAAGGCCAAGCACGTTGAAGACGAACGATGAGAAGTTGATGATCTTAGAGGCAAACATGCCTGCACGGTAGGCGTCGTCTGAACCGCTTAAAAGCTCCGGATATCCGTTTTTGAGGTGTCCGTAGCAGGAAGCGCACAAGGTGATGATGGCGTCGTACTTGCCGGCCTCAAAGGTATTGACGTTCTGCGAAGCAACCTGAAGGCTGGTTTCTCTCTGTCCCATCATTTCAAGCGGCAGGCCGCAGCATGTCTGCTGAAGAGGAAAATCAACGGCGACGCCGTGCCTGTTGAGCACTTGCACTGCCGCAACGAGATGTTCCGGATAGACGAAGTCCTGCGCGCAACCGGAGAACAACGCCACGCGGTATTTCGGATTGGCAGGATTTTTCACAACGCTGTTGAAAAGCTGGCGGAAAGATTTAGGCGCAAGAGCCGGCAGCTGGCGGAAGCTCTGGTCGCTGCCGCCCATGAGCACAGCCGGCAAATGGCGGATAAACCGGCCGCCTTTCACCGTGAGCGGCTTTTGGGAGAACTTGATGAATTTCAGCAGGCTGTGGAAGCGCTCCCTGTCTTTCATGACCATGCTCATAACAGAGCCGGCCTTGCTGTTGCCTTCGTCTTTAATAAGGCGCGAGCGAATTTCCCGCGTGATGCGCGGCAGGTCTATGCCGGCCGAGCACACATTTTTGCACGAATCACAGCCAATGCAGTTTTGCACGAGGCTGCGCGCCTTATCCGCACCGTGATAGAGATAGGTAAGGGCAAGACCTACAGCTCCAATGTAGACGTAGCCCATTTTATGGCCGCCTATCAGGCGGTATACCGGGCAGACGTTGGCGCAGGCGCCGCAGCGCACGCATCGCAGTATCTCTTTGAACGCAGGATCCTTGACGATTTTTGTCCGTCCGTTGTCCAGGAAGACGATGTGCATTTCTTTGCGGCCGTCTGGACCGGTGGCGCACTCGTTGGCGCCGGCAATCCACGTGACATACGAGGTGATGGCCTGGGCCGTGGCATTTCTGGGCAGCACCTGAATGCAGTGCAGCGCTTCTGCAACCGTGGGGATGAGCTTTTCAAGGCCGGCGAGGATAACATGCACGCGCGGCAGCGTCGTCACCAGGCGCAGGTTGCCTTCGTTGGTCACGGTGCCAACCACGCCGGCTTCGGCAACGGCGAAGTTGGCTCCGGATATGCCCATGTCTGCCTGAACGTATTCTCCGCGTAGCTCACGGCGGGCAACCTTGACCAGTTTCTGTATGTCTTCCCTGTCCTGCTCAACTTTGGTGACTTCTGTAAACAGGTCGGCCACCTGATAGCGGGAAAGATGAATGGCCGGCATGACCATGTGCGAAGGACCTTCGTGCCGCAGCTGTATGATCCATTCGCCCAGATCCGATTCCACAACTTTGCAGCCTTCTTTTTCAAGGGCGTCGTTGAGGTGTATTTCTTCAGCCGTCATGGACTTGGACTTGATAATATTTTTGCAGTCATTGTCCTTGGCTATTTTGGCGATAATGCGGTTTGCTTCTTCGGCGGTTGCGGCAAGATGAACATGCACGCCACGTTTTTCAGCTTCGGTCTTGAACTGTTCATACAGTTCCATCATATGCTGAGCAGCATTGTCTTTGATTTCGGCAACTTCATGGATGAGGCCGTTCACGTCGATGCCGGTGAATATGCGCTCGCGGTTGGCCTTGTACTCCACGGCAAACTTGTCCAGAGTTTTGCGCAGGAAGGCATCATCAAGGGCTTCCTGGATTTCGCCGTGGTATTCTTTCATGTTTCTGGCTTCGGCCATGGCTATCCCTCCAGCAGCACGATATGAAGTTCAAGGGGGCCATGCACGCCGAGAGCGCCAACGCGTTCGATGTCCGCCGTGCGGCTTGGACCGGTGATGAATGCGGTGTAGGAGGCTCCGCCCCTGTTCAGCAGCCTGAGCATCAGGTCGCTTGCGTCTTCGAGCCTGTCAATCAGCGTCGACTTTTTGACAAGCATGATGGAGATTTCAGCTACCATGGTGCCGAGGCGCACTTCTTCACGGTTGGAATCGACAATGCATGTCACCGTGTCAGCCACAAGGGCGTCCGCCCAGGTTATGCTGGTATCGAACCCGCCCAGGTGCTCGCGCAGGCCGGAACGCAGAAGGTTGATGTCTGTGCCTTCCGCAGCGTTTTGCAAAAGCGTAAATTCTTCGTCTGAAAGTCCAGGGGCTGCGATAAAGCGTTCCAGCATGGTTGGAAAGCCGTTTTCGCTTGGCGGGCCGTAGTCTTCTCCTTCTTTTGGAAGAAGCATTTCGCAGTGGCGCTTTTTCAGCGTGACATCCACGGCGTAGCGCATGGCGTCTTCAAGGCCCTGCGCTTCGTAAAGCGTTGCCGGAACCGAGGGAGCCTTGGTCCGCACAACATCGGCAAGTTGTTCTTTAGTCATACGTTCATCCTGGTGTGAGGGCGTGACGATGGCGCGGGGCGGAGCCCCGCAGGTTTAATCTGAAAGGGATTCTGCATAAATTTCGACGGGATGCTTCACCCGGACATTGTCTTTGTTTTGCGAAAGCATG
>JAGAZG010000034.1 GCA_017940105.1 Mailhella sp.
ATTCTTTATCATGGCCCCAGAAACGATCTCCCCTGCAGATACAGTGCCAAAGAGGTTTCCGACATGCTGAACGCAAAAAAAGATTCAGTTATGTGCGTGCGTGGAAATTGCGATGCAGAAGTTGACCAGATGATGCTGGATTTTCCCATCATGGCGGATTATTGCCTTCTTTATCTTAAAAACAGATTGGTATTTGCCACGCATGGACATTTATATGACACATCCCATCTTCCGCCCCTGTCTGCTGGAGACATACTGCTTCATGGACATACCCATGTGCCTGCCTGGGAGGTTGCCGGAAAAATTCTGTACATAAATCCCGGCTCTGTTTCCATCCCCAAAAAGAACAGCCCTAACAGCTACATGGTGCTTACAGATTCAGTTTTTTTCTGGAAAGACTTGGATGGAAAAATATATCATGAGATGAGGTTCTGACTCCAGAAGCAAAAACACTGTGTTGCGATGATAAGATATGTTTTTCTGTGGCATGATAGCATTAGAATAAAACAGGCTCAACGAATGACCGGTCATGCGTCGTTTGCTGCTGCAAAAAATAGTTCTGCATCGGGAATTTTATGATCATAACATGCCTTGGCGACAGCCTTACCTACGGCTATGGAGTGGACAGGGCACATACCTGGTGTGCATTAGCATCGCAGCTTACCGGGCATAGCTTTATCAACTGCGGCGTCAATGGCGCCCTTTCTGATGAGATAGCAGCGCATCCGTTCTGGGGAGACGAACTTTTTGTCATGGGTGGTCTGAATGATATTTTCATGGGCAGAAACATCAGTGTGCCCCTTGAAGGATTGCGGGCGCTTTGCCGCAAAGCTTCTGACCTGGGCGTCAGGCCAACTGCGGGCATACCAATGCAGATATCTCCCGACGTGGATGAAGCGTGGTGCGAAGGTCCCGTTGACATTGAAAAGGTTCGTGCAGCCTATGCCGAGTATGCAGACAGGCTTGTCATTCAATGCAAAGAAGATGGCGTGCGCACGCTTGATCTCAGGCAGCGCATTCTCCCTTGTCATCTTTCTTTTGACGGCATCCATTTAAACCTGGCAGGACATAGGAGAATGGCCGAAGCCGTGGCCGAATTCTGGCCTGCATAATACTGACGCTTTGCCTTGTCTGCCGCTGCTGAAAAATGAGACGTGTGCTACAAATTCGCGGGAACTGAATCTGACATTTGCCTCAACTGCAACGAAAATCTCGTAATCGAGATCTGCGCTGCAAGCAAAATAGGCGCGAACAAGGCAAAGCTGCGAATCGGCTGATCTCGTAATTTTGTGGAGGAAAAGGAATGAAAAAAGTTCTGGCAATAAACGGCAGCCCAAGAAAAAAATGGAACACCGCCATGGCATTGCAGAGCGCTCTTGACGGGGCGGCGTCTGCAGGCGCAGAGACAAAGCTTGTTCATCTAATGGGATTGAAGTTTAGCGGATGCGTCAGTTGCTTTGCGTGCAAGAGGCATGAGAATAATGCCGCCATTTGCGCTATAAAGGATGATATGCGGCCTGTTCTGGAAGCTGCCATGGAATCGGATGTCATTCTTGTTGGAAGTCCGGTATATTTCAGCAATCTTGATGCGTTTACAATCGCGTTTCTTGAGCGGCTGTTATTTATGAATTATACATACAGCATGGAACAGCCGAGCAAACTTACCAGAAAAATAGCTTCCGGCTTGATTTTGACAATGAATGCGACGGATGCTCTTCTTGAGCCGCTGGGCTATAACAGGCTGTTCAAGCATTATGCAGATACGATGCACAGGGTTTTGCTCGGACAAAGCGAATTTCTGGCGATTACAGACACAATGCAGTTTACGGACTATTCAAAATACATGAGCAGCATTTTTGATCCTGAGCACAAAAAGAAAATGCGTGAAGAAAAGTTTCCGCAGGATTTGAAAGCCTGTTATGAGCTTGGCCGCAGGCTTGCGCTTGTTTAGTTGTCCATAGCAACGCACCAGACATCATAAAAGGTTGAAAGCAGAGCCTTGAGTCACTGCCTCAGACATCTATGCCTGGGGCAGCGGCGTTTAAAAAAATCTTGGTTCCGGTCAGGCCGCCGGAATACTTTCTGCGTGTTATCTGGGGTTCAGGCCTGCCGGGCAATATGGGCGTTATTAAAAGCGAGAGAGCGGTCACATTTGCTGTTCGTGAAAAACCTGGGCCGTAAAAACAAAAAACTGGCAGCCTGATTTCCATGCATCGGCAGGCAGGCCGGCTTTTAGCGAGAGATGGGCAAGCATGGTTGGTACGTCCCATCCTTGTTCCGGGGCTACCTGAGGCAGGAATACCGCCCCCCGTCCATTTTTCTGCAAGATGACGCCGTGCCGTCCAATGACAATTTCGCGGTAAGAAGAAATGGCTTCTGGCGGGGTAAGAACAGAAACCTCTATTTCCGTCTTGCCCAGCTCTTCCGGACGGAGCTGCTCAAAGCGGCTGTCTTCAAAAGCAGCGCTTATCGCTCTCGCCGTGACAGCCTGCCACAAAGGACGCATGGGCAGTACTTCGCCAATGCATCCGCGCAGGCGTTTCTGCATGGTCAACGTGACGAACACCGCTCTTTTTTGCTGGAGCTCAAAGAATGTGCTTTTATCAAAAAAAGGCAGGAATTCATTGCATGGCTTGCCAAATTTTTTTTGCAGCTGGCGCCGTGCCAGCATTGGCAGAATGCGCCCGGTCTGCAGGCTCACTGGAGTATTGCCATGGAGTTCTGGCTCTGTTTTTAAAGGGGCGGTCCAGTCGGCGCTGACCGCAGCGGCCGTATAGCCGACGCAGTGTGTCCAGTCGCCGGTCTTCAATCCTGAATTGGCATAGTCTATGCGCGTGAACGTGGCTTGCCCGGGAAGAAGCTGCAGCAAAAGCAGCATGGCAGAAGCGCCGCATACAGTGGCTTGCGTATGACGGATGAAATCACAGAAGATATCTGTTCTGCCGGAGGCGAAAGCTTCCCATACGCGGCGGTCAAGCTCTTCCATGTTGCGGGGAATGTGTTCTGTGAAAGGGGTATAGGCAAAATTTTTGCCATAATGTGTGAAATCCGTGCTGATGACGAGCAGTGTTTCTTTGTCAAGCATGGCTCGCAGCGCAGAGGCAATCTCTTCCATCTGTTTTGCGGCATTGCCGCCGGCATAAATAAAATCGCCGACAAGCAATGCGCCGAACTGGCATTCCGGAAAGAACCGCCTGAGCAGCGGGAGCTGTATGTCTATGCTGTGCTCCGCGGCATGAGCATCAGCAAAGCAGGTCGCATGAGGAAGAGAATGCAGCCGTTCATGCAATTCTCTGCCGAATACGGCAGGACCGAATGGGGTTTCGACCTCTCCGCAGGGTTCAACGCTGACAACTCCAGAAAATGCCATGCGGTGGCTTGGGGCAAGGATGATGATTTTTTTATATTGCCCAGGAAAAACATGCGAGCATGCCTCTGCCGCTATTTCACCTGAATAGGCATAGCCAGCGTGCGGCAGAATGAGAGCTGCAGGGTGCAGATCCTTGGCTGGCCGTTCAGTCCAGGGACTGAAAAGGCTTTCAATCTGCCGGGGATCTTCCGGATACCATGTTCCTGCGATATTTGGTTTGCGCATCAGAACCTCCCGTACAGGGCAGAACCGCAGACGGGGCAGCGGCCTTCTGCAAGCCTGTTTTCAATAATGGCGTATCTGCTGCGCGATATAAGGATGCTTCCGCACGATGCGCAGCATGTGTCGTTTTCATGAAAGCTGTTTCCTCTGTATACATGCTTGAGTCCTTCTGACAAGGCAATATCCTGTGCCTTTTCTATCGTCGATTCAGGCGTGGCGGGGAGCTCGCTCAGCAGATGGCAGGGAAAAAATCGGGAAAAATGCAACGGGGTTTCCGTCCCCAGTTCGTCGCGTACAAAGCGGGCCAGAGACATTATGGCGCTGTCAGAATCGTTCAATGTCGGAATAAGCAGATTCGTCACTTCCAGCGAAATGGAAAACTTGCGAAAAAGTTTTAATGCTTCCAGCACAGGTCTTAGGGATGCTCCGCAGTTTTTTCTGTAGAAATCGTCTGAATAGGCCTTAAGGTCAATGTTGGCCGCATCGATGAACGGCAGCAGGGCAGCAAGAGGTTCCTTCTCTATATATGCAGCGCTGACCAGCACGTTGGAGCCTCCTGCCCCTTTGACTTCACGTGCACAATCAAGCACATATTCATATGCCACGAGGGGTTCATTGTAGGTATAGGCAACATGGCGCGTACCATGCATGGCCATGAGCGCAGGCAGCTTGTCCGGAGGCAGCTCATGGCAGCGGAGTGCCAGCGGCGACACTTGTGAAATGGAGGCGTTTTGACAGTTGCGGCAGTGCAGGTTGCAGCCGCCTGTCCCGATGGAGAGTATGCGTTCTCCGGGAAAAAAGTGGTAGAGCGGCTTTTTTTCCATGGGATCCATGGCGATGGAGCACGGCTTGCCATAGGCAAGGGGCTTGATGGTTCCGCCAATATTGATTCTGGCTCGGCAGTCGCCGGCTTTGCCTTCCTGAAGGGAACAATGACGGGGACAAAGTCCGCAGATCATGGGCGCCATGTTTTTTCTCCCGCGTTTTTATCGTTATTTCCGTTCTGGTCTAAGACCTCGTCTTCAGACCGGTACGGACGCCCTCCGGATTAATGCCGTGATATTTGCTGCGACCGTCTTGGGAGGTTTCATTTTTCCCCTAAACACCGGTTGCACAGGCATGGATGCCGGTGCAGGCCTTCTATGACTCCCTATGCTTTTTGGCATCTGGGACACCAGACCGTACTGCGGCCGCCGATGCGGGCAGAGCAGAGTTCACTTCCGCAGGCAAGGCATTTTTGCCCTTCTCGCCCATAGACGCGAAAACTGTTTTGAAAAGAGCCCGCGTCTCCATGCGCGCTGCGGTAATCACTGATGGTGCTGCCGCATTCACGAATGGCCCTTAGCAATATTTCCACAAGGCATCTGTGCAGTTTTTTCAGCCTTTCATCTGAAAGCTCATTTCCTCGGGAATCGGGCCTTATGCCAGCGGCAAACAGGCTTTCCGCCGCATAGATATTGCCAACGCCAGCAATAATTTTTTGATCCAGAAGCAGGCTTTTCACCTGCCTTTTGCATTTGAATCGGGCGGCAAAAGTCTCGTCGCTTATTTCCAGAGGTTCCGGCCCCAGCTCTTGCCAGAAGGGCCAGCCTTTTAGTTCCTGGCCGCTTAGCGCCCTGGCGCTTCCAAATTTGCGGGCGTCATTGAAAAAAAGCCGTGTGCCGTCGCTTAGTTCAAAGATAATCCTCGTGTGCTTTTGCACGGCTGTTTCGCCTGCCTGAGGAAACAGGCCTCCGGTCATGCGCAAATGAAAAGCAATGCCCGTTAGTTGGTGTGCGTTTTCTGGCTCTGCCTCCGGTCGCCCGCATTCAATGACGCTGCCCGCATAGCGCAATGGCCATGCATCTGCCGAATCGGGAACAGCAAGCTCTTTGCTGCTGCAGGGGCGGCATGCTTCGCCAAAATGCAGCAGGAGAAGCTTGCCTCTCCTGCTTACGGCACATATGAGCGGCTGCATGCGTGCAATGTCATCGGGCGTCGCATGCCCTTGCCATGAACGTTTTTCAAGAACGCGTATGGCTGTTATGCGCCTGCCGCATATGTCAGGGGCCAGAGTCCTTGCAATGGTTTCCACTTCCGGCAGTTCAGGCATTGTTTATCTCCTAAACGGAGAACATCCGGCAGATGCTTTCCACCGGATGTTCCCGCAGTACAGAGTCAACGGCAACAGTTATCTGCCGGCAATTTTATCACGCAGAATTCGGAAAGCGTCGCTGATGCCGGCTGCATTTGTGCCTCCGGCCTGGGCCTGATCGGGACGTCCTCCTCCGGATCCCCCTATGG
>JAGAZG010000035.1 GCA_017940105.1 Mailhella sp.
ACCTATGACTCTACGGCGTCGCCTTTGCCCCTTCTTGCGGATCATGTCATCAGTATCAACGCCAGTATTGATAAGCAGCAATTTTTTGATGAAGAAATTCTCTTGGAACTGAATACCGTATTGAACTCCAGGAAAGAGTCTGGAGGCAAGGTCATTTTTCTAAATATTATGGGAAGTCATGTACAATATGCTTCACGTTATCCACACAAGTTCGATACGTTCATAGGTTCAGAGGGCATTGTTTCGAGAATGGGAACTGAACCAGCTGCTCAAAAAAACATCAATGCCTATGACAATTCCATACGCTATACAGATTATATTATTGATCAGATCCTCGAAATGCTTGAAAAAATACCCAACTCAGCCTTCATTTACCTCAGCGACCATGGGCAGGATGTTTATGACGAAGAACAACGCTACGGCCACAGCATAACCCGTGACTGCGGGTATGAAATCCCCTTTTACCTCTGGTGTTCCCCGTCGTTCGTGCAATGGCGAGGAAATGGAGCTGACATGTGGAAAGACTGCACGGACAGGCCGGCCATGTCCAGCTGCCTTGGATTTATGCTGCTGGACATGCTCAACATTGAATTTAATGATTCCAACAGGGCGTTAAGCCCCATTTCTCCTGCCTATTCCCCTCGAAAGCAAAGAATTATCTCTGATTATGACTACGTTTACGGCTCTTCCCGAAAATCCGCTTGTCTGGAGAAAAAAAGCGCCTGTAAACCTTGAGTATCCTTGCCCTTTGACATATCCTGAAATTTTTTACCATGAGCAGAAAAAAGCCCGCGTTTCGCGGGCTTTTTAAGCATGCTCTGATGAAGCAACTACGCTTTCGTACCGTATTTCCACAAAAGGAATTCGCGCAGGAAAGAATCCAGATCGCCATTGAGCACGGTTTCAACGTCGCCGCGCTCAAAGCCTGTCCTGTGATCCTTGACCAAATGGTAGGGATGCAGCGTGTACGTGCGAATCTGGCTGCCAAAGGCAATGGCGTCTTTGCCTGCGTAATCGGCCTGTCTTGCGGCATCACGCTTGCTCTGCTCAAAGGCATACAGGCGGGCCTTAAGCACGCGCATGGCGCTTTCACGGTTGCTTTGCTGAGAACGTTCGTTCTGGCACTGCGCCACGATGCCCGTGGGCAAATGGGTGATGCGCACGGCGGATTCTGTTTTGTTTACATGCTGTCCGCCGGCTCCCGAAGAACGGTACACATCTATGCGCAGGTCGCTTTCTTTAATTTCGATATCCAGTTCTTCACTGGCATCGGGAATAAGATCGACCGAGGCAAAAGAAGTATGGCGTCTGCCTGAAGCATCGTACGGCGAAAGCCTGATAAGGCGATGAATGCCCTTTTCACCCTGAAGCAGCCCGTAGGCATTTTCGCCCTGAATGCGTATGGTCACAGACTTGATGCCGGCCTCTTCACCGGGCAGATAGTCGATGATCTGTGTCCTGAACTTTCGGCTTTCAGCCCAGCGCAGGTACATGCGCTCAAGCATTTCAGCCCAGTCCTGAGCCTCGGTGCCTCCAGCGCCTGGATGAATGTCAAGAATGGCGTCGCAGCGGTCAGAGGCTCCGCTGAGAAGCACGTCAAGCTCCGTTTCGGCGAGGAATGCACGCACATGGGCTATCTGCCCGTCCAGCATTTCAAGGGCTTCTTCCTCTCCGCCGTCGACAAGCTCCAGCCATTCCTCCATTTCGTCATAACTGCTTTTCAATTCCTGGCAACGCTGGATTTCGGCCTCCAACCGGCTTTTTTCTTTGAGCAGGGGCGTAAGCTTTTCCTGATCGCCCCATACATCCGGGCTTGATATGGATTTTTCAACATCTGCAAGGCGTGACTGTTTGCCAGCCTGGTCAAAGACGCCCCCAAAGGGAATGAAACTGTTCGGCCAGTTCGCCGCACTGCGCACGCAACTCTGTCAATTGAAGCATGGTCTGTCCTTATTCTATGGAATTTTTCCGCGCATGTAGGGATGGAATTCTGCGTGCAGAAAATAACAGCAGGCAGAAAAGAGTCAGCGCCACCCACGGCATCCACGGGTGAAGATGAAAATACAGGGTATGCCCGTCCAAGGCAAGCACCATTCCTGTGAGCCAGCCTTCTGTGAACAGGGCGTGGCCGCCATTGGCTGCAGCCATGGCATGCACTCCCCCCAGAGGATCGATGAAGGCCGTGACGCCTGTATTTGTCGAACGGGCGATCCAGCGCCCCTGCTCCACAGCCCGCATGACCGCAAGCTGCAGATGCTGCTCTGCTGCAGAAGTGCGGTCATACCATGCGTCGTTGCTGATATTAAGCAGGACTTGAGCTCCATCCTTCACGCGCTGCCAGGCAAGTTCTGGAAAAATAGCCTCGTAGCATATGAGCATGCCCAGGCTCACTCTGCCGCGCCCGGTCAGATCCAGCGAGAACAGAGCCGCTTTTTCCCCGCGGGCAAAACCTCCCAACCCCTGCAGAAGGGGCCGGAACACTTCCCAGTTAAGAAATGGAGGGATGTATTCGCCAAAAGGCACCAGGTGTTCCTTGTCGTAGCTGCTCTCGCCGCCTCCGGCACTAAAAAGACAGGCCCTGTTCAGCAGCAGAGGTCTCTCTCCCGGTATCCTGCGAACAGCTGGGATTCCTGTGATCAGCGGCATGTCCATATGCCGGACAAAATTGCGGATATGGTCAACATGCTCGCCGGACGGATAGTAAAACGGCATGGCTGTTTCAGGCCATAGCAGCAAATCAGGCACAAACGGAGAAATCACCGCGTCTCGCAAAGGGTCCCCGCTGTCTTTGCCCATGCTGCCGGCAAGCGCCTCAGGGGCAGGCATGGACAGTCCTTCAGAAACCGCGCTGCGCACGCAGTCCATGCTGAGGCGCATGTATTTTTCAAAAGAAGCTTTCTGAAATTCAGGCGTCCATTTGACATCCTGCAAAATATTGCCCTGCACGAGCCCCATGACAACGGGCACGCCTGATGAAAAATCCTGGGGCGCCGCGTGCATGCGCAGCAATCCGAAGGAAAGCGAAGCAAGGCACACCGCTGTTCCTGCAGTCAGATATGCCAGGCCAGGCATAATCCTGCGGCGGACAGCGCATAATTTTGCCAGACCTTCCCACAGCAGGCCGGCGG
>JAGAZG010000036.1 GCA_017940105.1 Mailhella sp.
CAGGCAGCAAGCCCAGACTCATTCTTTTGCAATGGTGTGCTCAATCAAATCTTCTGGCTGCCGGTCGTCCATACATGCTTTTCTGCCGCCCGGCTGCGCGTATTCTGCGCCATGACGCCGGCAAGGGCATGGGGTACATACGGTTCTTCAAGATATGTTATCTCTTCATCTGCCAGAGCAAGCTCCACTGCTTTTGCCGCTCCTTCAATATGTTGCACCTTTGTGGTCCCCACGACTGGGGAATCGACCTTTGTGAGCAGCCATGCCAGTGACACCTCTGTCATGGATACCCCATGCTTTTCCGCCAGTTCTGCCACCCGTCTGATGATGATCTATCGTCCAGCTTTGCTGCCCAGCAGATGCATCGCCAAACCCCATGCATCCCATGCAGATCCGGGAAACATGAAGATCAGATTTCCCAAGAACAGTATATTTCATAATATCTCCTGTGAGCGATGCGCAAAAAACAAGCGGAGTACGGACCTGCCAGGATCATTTCATCCTGCCGCAGTCTCCAACTTTATCGCCTGTTGCAACGTATTCATATGTTGGAAATTCAAACAACACCGGCTTGAACACGTGATAATCTATCTTGCCCTTCTCTCTGCGATGAGTTCCGGCGTGCCTTTGAACATGCTTTTACCTTCCAGAATCAATGACAATCATTATTGACATCGTGTCAGCGAAAGCATAATGCAATTTAGTTGACACAATGTCAACATAAAATAAAAATCTGACGCACTGCGTGTGCAGAAACAGTGACATGAGTTTGCAGGTACTGGGGAATGGAGCGATATATGGGAATCCCCACGTCTATAGCCATGACAAAGAAGTCATCAGCGAAATCAGTCAAATAGCCAAGACAGCATGCCAGTCCGGGATTTTCTTTAACAAAAAAGCCTTCCCGATCACAGGAAGGCTATCTATTAAAAAGATTAAAAAGCGCTACTTTCCGGCTGCATCGGCCAAAGCCGCCACGGCGGGCAGCGTCTTGCCTTCAAGCACTTCAAGAAAAGCGCCGCCGCCGGTGGAAAGATAGCCCATTTTGGAAGCAAGGCCAAAAGCTTCAACGGCAGCAACCGTATCGCCGCCACAGACGAGCGTATACGCGCGGCTTTCAGCCAGAATGCCGGCTATTGCCTTGCTGCCGGCATCAAATGGAGACGTTTCAAAAGCCCCTACCGGACCGTTCCAGACAATAGTCTGCGCATTGGCCAGAATTTTTGCATAGCCCGCTATCGTATCCGGTCCGATGTCAAAAGCGCTGTCTTCAGCCGAAAGTTGCGCAACAGGCTTGACAACGGCTTCAGTTCCGCTGTCAAGCGAGGGGGCGACTACCACATCTGTGGGAAGAGGAAGAAGGACGCCGCGCTCCTTTGCCAGTTCAATAAGGCGCTTGGCTTCAGGTATGAGATCTTTTTCAACAAGAGACGCGCCCATGTTGAAGCCTGCCGCCTCAAGAAACGTATTGGCAATACCGCCGCCTACAATAAGTCCATCTACCTGCTTGAGCAGATTTTCCAGTACCGTCAGCTTGGTCGACACCTTTGACCCGCCGATGATCGCATACAGGGGACGCTTCGGTTCGTCGAGCAATCGCGTTGCAGCTTCCATTTCGGCAAACATCAGCGGACCGGCCACGGCTTTTGCAGCCTTGCGCAATGCGCCTTCCGTAGATGCCTGGGCACGATGGGCAGCGCCAAAGGCGTCCATCACATACACATCACCCATGGACGCGTACTGTACGGCCAGTTCTTCGCTGTTTTTCTTTTCGCCCTTGAAAAAGCGTACGTTTTCGCAAAGGACGACCTGTCCTGGCAGGCAGGACACCCCTTTAAGTGGCTCAGCACAAAACTCCACAGGCGTGCCAAGCAGCTTTGCCATATGTTCTGCCACAGGACGCAGAGAAAACTGCTCTTCAAAAACACCTTCGGTTGGACGGCCCAAATGCGCAAGAAGAATCACGCCGGCGCCGGCATCCAAAGCCTTGCGTATCGTAGGGAGAACGGCTCGAATGCGCTTATCGCTTTTCACCACGCCATCTTTAATAGGCACGTTCACGTCTACGCGCATGACAACGCGCTTGCCCTTCATATCCACGTCATTCATGGTCAAAGCTTTCATAAAAAGAACTCCTTGGTTATTCATCTGCAAGGGAATATCCCCAGCCTTTTCCCTCTTTGAATCACTGCGCTGCTGCGCTTTGAAATGCCTGCAGTCGCTGCGCATACGGAGGCTGACTAAAAAAAGCTGATCCGGAGACCAGCACATCCGCTCCGGCCTCCACAAGCCTGGGAGCATTGGCAAGATCCACGCCTCCGTCCACCTGCACGAGGCATGAAGATCTGCCGGCATCAGCAAGCTTGCTTCGCAGCGCACGGATCTTGGCATATGTTGATGACAGAAATTTCTGACCGCCGAATCCAGGGTTGACGCTCATCAAAAGCACCATGTCGGCATCTTCAAGCACGTAATCCAATACGCAGAGAGGCGTTGCCGGATTCAGTGCGACGCCCGCCTTCATGCCAAGCCGGCGTATTTCTGCCAATGTTCGCTGCAAATGCCTTGTTGCCTCGGCATGAATGACAAGCATCTGTGCCCCGGCTGCCTGAAAATCAGTCAGGTAACGCTCAGGCTCTTCAATCATCAAATGCACGTCAAAAAACAAATCAGAAGCATTGCGCAGGCCTTTGATAACATGCTGGCCAAATGTCATATTCGGCACGAAATGCCCGTCCATAACATCCCAATGCACCCATTCCACTCCTGCATCTTGCAGCTCGGCCAGAGTCTCGGCCAATCTGCCGCAGTCTGCAGAAAGAAGCGAAGGTGAAAGAATCATGCCTGTTTCTCCTTTGCCGGATGTACGGCAAGCGCATCGCGTATCTGCTTAAGTTCAGCAAGAATACCAGGCAGCAATCCGGATTCAACCGGAACATGTACTGCACTTTTTTCACCGCCGGAAGGCACGTCAGCCCCGGGCCTGAACGCAGCCTGCTGGCGTGCTGCAAGAAGCGCATTGGGCAAAAAGCGCCCCTGACCAAGTACTTTGCGCGCGCCTTCTATGGTCATGCCCTGCTCGTAAAGCAGGGTGCGTATGCGTTTGAGAATGTCAATGTCCTTCTCTGAATAAAGGCGCTGCCCCTTAGGGGTCCGTTCAGGCTGCAGTTCCGGAAATTCATCTTCCCAGAAGCGCAGAACGCTGGTCTGCACATTCAGTATGCGCGCGGCCTCTCCAATGCGGTATGTACGGCTCACAGGATTTTTCTTCTTTGGATTATCATCCTTCGCCTGAGAAAAAAAGTGGCACTGCAGATAATGCTGGTCAATCACAATAACTCCCGCTTGGATGAAATGGTTGTTCGCAGTTCCAGGGCTGGGTACGATATTCTACCTTTACTCAAAAAAATTCCACAAAAAAATGGCTCAATAAAGTTTGTTTCTCAGTCTGATCCGCCATCCCCTTCCATTGAAAGCGCTGATCGGCGCGCTTCAAGCTCCGAAATTTTTGATTCGATCTGCCCCAGTTCCTCCAGACCG
>JAGAZG010000003.1 GCA_017940105.1 Mailhella sp.
TTCCTCTGTCAATTATATATTTCCTTGGCGTCCATAGAGAAGCGGGTACACCCGACCCCATTCCGAACTCGGCAGTTAAGCGCTTCATCGCCCATGATACTGCGCACTCTTACGTGGGAAAGTAGGCCGATGCCAAGGTTATTTCAAAAGCCACCCTTGTCCTTCAACATGGGCGGCTTCTTATTTATATCCCTCTTCGAGTCTTTCTTCCTTTCCCCTCCCTGCCTTTTTGCTGCGTGATCACGCCCCTGAGCCGTGCATCGACAAATATTTCCGGCACGTTTCCCATTGTTTTTTTCTTCCTTTTTTTGTTTTTTTTCTATACTCTCCCTACCCGGATAGGGCCCTATCTGCTTTTCTTGCCTGAATGCGGCATTATTTTTTTTGCTGCCTATGTTTATTTGTGGAGCAGACCATGGATTTTTCTCCTGTCGATCAGGCGATATTGCGCATCGCCCAAAAGAATATTCCTGATACGCTGACGCCGTTTGCCGATATGGCTGCTGAAGTCGGCTGTTCAGAGCAGCATGTTATTGATCTTCTCGCCAGGCTTAAGGAAACGGGTGCGATACGGCGTTTTGGGGCAAGCATAAAGCATCAGCGCACAGGCTGGACATCCAATGCCATGGTCGCGTGGATCGCCACGGACGATGAGGCTGAAAAGGCTGGTGCTTTTGCGGCAGAGCATCCTAATATTTCACATTGCTATTACCGACCCAGTCAGTATCCGGCATGGCCGTATACGTTTTATACCATGATTCATGGCAAGAGCGAGCTCGATTGCATGAACGTTGTTGAAGAGATACTGAAGTCCACACCCCTTAAAACGTATGAAGTGCTCACGAGCATCCGTGAGTTGAAAAAAATTTCCATGACCTATTTTGCATAGCCGCAAAAGAGCGGCACAGGAGTAATATATGAACTGTCAGCGCTCCGCTGAATTGTTTGCTGAGGCTCAGGAGCTCATTCCAGGTGGCGTAAACAGTCCTGTCCGGGCCTGTCGTAATGTGCATGCGGATCCATTGTTCATCGCTTCTGCCAAAGGCTCTCATCTGACTACGGTGGATGGGGAAGACTATGTTGATTTTCTTGGTTCATGGGGACCGATGCTTGTCGGGCATGCCCATCCAGATGTGACCAGGGCCATTCAGCAGGCCGCCTTGGCGGGCACAAGCTATGGAGCTCCGTGCCAGGCAGAAGTGGAGCTGGCCCGCGAGGTCTGTGCAGCTTTGCCATCGGTAGAAATGGTGCGCATGGTAAATTCGGGGACAGAGGCCACCATGAGTGCGCTTCGCCTTGCGCGCGGATATACCGGACGCGATAAACTTGTGAAATTCATTGGCGGCTATCATGGGCATGGCGACGCTTTTCTTGCCAGCGCCGGATCCGGCGTAGCCACGTTTTCCATTCCAGGCACGCCTGGCGTGCCTGCAAGCACGGTAAAAGACACGCTGCTGGCTCCGTATAATGACATAGAAGCCGTGCGTGAGCTGTTCAGACGCAATCCTGAACAGATTGCCGCCGTCTTTGTGGAACCAGTAGCAGGCAACATGGGGCTTGTGCTGCCGCAGCCGGGCTTTCTTAATGGCCTGCGCGAGCTTTGCACACGATATGGAACGCTTTTGGTCTTCGACGAAGTCATCACTGGTTTTCGTCTGAGCTACGGCGGCGCGCAGGGGCGTTTTGGCGTTCTGCCTGATCTTACTACATTTGGCAAGATCATCGGCGGGGGGCTGCCAGTAGGCGCGTATGGCGGCAGCTCCGATATCATGTCGCATGTCGCTCCCCAGGGCGAAGTGTACCAGGCTGGCACGCTTTCGGGCAATCCGCTTGCCATGGCCGCCGGTCTTGCTACGCTGCGCATATTAAAAAATGCAGATTACGATGCACTGGAAAAGCGCGTTCATCGTTTCGTCATGGATCTTGACGAAATTTTGCGCAACAAGGGTGTCTCTGTGCAAATCCCGCATATAGCGTCTTTGTTCAGCATTTATTTCACAGAGGCGCCCATTATTGATTTTTCAAATGTTCAGACGACGAATCAGGCCCTTTTTGAAAGCTTTTACAAGCAGATGAGGGAACAAGGCATATTTATGGCTCCTTCTGCTTTTGAGGCAAACATGCTGTCGTTTGCCCATACCGATGACGATTTTGAAAGGGCTCTTGATGCTGCGCTCCGCGTGAAGTTTTAATGCTTTTTCAAGCTTAGTTCACAACCTCTGATACATATCCGGAGGCTGTTTTTTTGCTTTGGCTCTGCTTGATGATCGGCAACTGCAATAAAGGCATTATAATTACCAGTGTTTCATAACGCCTATCATAGCCAGGAATATGTTGCTTTTTTTTTGAAACCTTTATATCGCTGATTAAGAAAAGCTTTTTAAGTCAATTATCCAGGGAGAAAACATGTCAGCACTTTACACCAAAGAAGAGGCTCTTGCCTATCACAGCGATCCGCGCCCAGGCAAGATTGAAACTGTTCTTACCAAGCCGTTTGCGACCCAGAAGGATCTTTCCATGGCTTATTCTCCGGGTGTGGCCGAACCTTGCATGGAAATATTCCATGATTCTGCCAAGGCTTCGAAATACACGGGGCGCTCCAACCTTGTGGCCGTGGTTTCCAATGGAACAGCCGTGCTCGGACTTGGCAACATCGGACCGCTGGCAGGAAAACCAGTCATGGAAGGCAAGGGCGTGCTTTTCAAGCATTTTGCCGATATTGACGTGTTTGACCTTGAAGTCAATGAATTCGATCCTGACAGGCTGTGCGAAATCGTAAAGGCACTTGAGCCGACTTTTGGAGGAATCAATCTTGAGGATATCAAGGCTCCGGAGTGCTTCTATATAGAGCAAAAGCTGAAAAAAGAAATGAATATCCCCGTGTTTCATGACGACCAGCACGGTACGGCGGTAATCTCCGGTGCAGCATTGCTCAATGCCTGCGAAATAAGCGGACGCAAACCTGAAGATCTTAAGGTCGTCATCATGGGAGCCGGTGCGGCTGGCATCGCGTGCAGCAATTTTTATTGCGCCCTGGGCGTGCGCCGTGAAAATGTGTTTATGTTTGATTCAAAAGGGCTCATCCATGCGGGCAGGACAGACCTTAACGAGTACAAGGCATCCTTTGCTCAGGCAAAGGATGCCGGCGGACTTGCGGAATGCATGAAGGGCGCGCATTTGTTCCTTGGCCTTTCCAAGGGGAATCTTGTGACCAGAGATATGGTACGGTCCATGGCTGATCATCCCGTTATTTTTGCCATGGCCAATCCTGTTCCTGAAATCAGCTACGAAGATGCAAAGGAAGCTCGTCCTGACTGCATTATGGGAACGGGACGCTCAGATTATCCCAACCAGATTAATAACGTTTCGGGATTTCCCTACATTTTCCGCGGAGCGCTTGATGTTGAGGCAACCGAGATCAACGACGCGATGAAGATTGCGGCAGCATACGCTCTGGCAGCCTTGGCCAAAGAGCCTGTTCCCGCCGATATCCTTGAGGCGTACAATACGGATGCTATCAGTTTTGGCATTGACTATGTCATTCCAAAGCCTTTGGATTCCCGCATTCTTACGGCTGTAACTCCAGCTGTGGCCAAAGCCGCCATGGAAACGGGCGTTGCGCGCCGTCCCATCGATGACCTTGAGGCTTATGCCAGGTCTTTGGAAGAACGCATCAGCGCTGCGCATGGCAGGGAACTGCCGTTTATCGAAAGCTATAAGAAATAGGAGCCTGACAGGCTTTTCATGCAGAGAACGCCTGACCTTCATTTTTTCTCAACCACTTACCAAGGAGAGCACACATGAAGATTCGTACATTGCTTGCCGCTTTCTGCGGGATTTTGCTCAGCGCATCCCTTTGCTCGGCTGCTCCCATTACTCTTAAGCTCGGACATATCGCCGAGCCGGAAAACCCGTATGGCATGGGAGCCGACCATTTCGCACAGCTCGTCAAGGAACGTACCGGCGGAGCCGTTGAAATTCAGGTATTTCCTTCAAGTCAGCTGGGCAACCAGCGCGATCTTGTCGAAGGTCTTGTATTTGGCACGGTTGACCTTACGCTCACGGGCACGGCTGTACTCGGCAACTTTGTGCCTGAAGTAGCAGTTTTTGACCTGCCGTTTATTTTCCGCGATGTGCAGCATGCCTACAAAGCTCTTGATACCGTAGGCATGGAGCTGTGCAAAAAGGGTGAAAAACAAGGCATGATCACCCTGGCCATCTGGGAGAACGGCGTCCGCCATATGACTAATAACAAGCGCCCGATACGCACGCCTGACGACATGAAGGGGCTTAAGATCCGCGTTATGGAGCAGCCGGTTTACATAGAGATGATGAAGGCGCTTGGCGCCAGCCCCACCCCAATGGCCATGAGCGAGCTTTATACAGCCATGCAGAAAGGCGTTGTCGACGGACAGGAAAACCCCTTCTCACACATCGCTACGAAGCGGTTCGATGAAGTGCAGAAATACATTTCGCTTACTGGGCATACCTATGCTCCAGAACCTGTGCTGATCAGCGCTATGGCGTGGAACAAGCTTAATGACGAACAGAAAGCCATAGTGCGCAAGGCCGCCGAAGATACCCGTGACTGGCAGCGCCAGCTCTGCCGTGATTCCGAGAGCAAGTTCATGCAGATCATCAAGGACCGAGGTCATGCTGAAATCAACGACGATGTAGACAAAGAAGCCTTTATGAAGGCTACCGCATCTGTGTTCAAGCTGTACACAGACAAGTTTGGCGATGCCACCATCAAGGCTATTCAGAGCATACAGTAATGTCGCATCCAGGCCGGTCACCGCTTGTGCGAAGGCCGGCCTTTTTTGTTTTGAAACTGGAGCCTTTTTATGACTAAGTTGTTGAATTTTATTGACTCCATTCTCAAGACGCTGACCATTGTCTGTATTGCGGCCATGCTTGTCATCGTCTTTGTTCAGGTCATTACCAGGTACTGCTTCAATTATACGCCGAGCTGGGGCGAAGAACTTTCCCGCTATCTTTTCGTATGGACAGTGTTTCTTTCTCTCCCCCTTCTGGCCCGTGCGGGCGGTCACATGGCCATTGAAACGCTGACCAGCCGCCTTCATAACATGCCTCTAAAAGTCTGCCGCATTGTTGCAGATATTTTTTCTCTGTGTTTTCTCGGCATCATGGTCTGGTATGGCGGAAAAATGGTCATGCTCGCCAAGTTTCAGACTTCGGCAGCCATGATGATCCCCATGTCGTATGTATACGTTGTCATGCCGCTGGGCTGCTTTGTCATGCTGCTGTATACGGTTGAAAACCTTTGCAAAGTTCTCCGCACTCCTGCGGATGAACTGAAGTAGGGGGTCTGCCATGGCTTTGTGGGTCATTCTTTCCTCCTTCGTCGTCATTCTTGCCAGCGGCGCTTCCATCGGCGTTGGCCTTGGGCTTTCTTCTGCCATTACCATGTCTGCTGTCATGGGAACGCCCCTTATTGCGGTGGTGCAGAAAATGTTCACCGCAGTCGATTCGTATTCCTTTCTGGCCGTGCCTTTCTTCATGCTTGCCGGAGCATTCATGTCTGACGGTGGCGTGACGCGCCGCATAGTTGATTTTTCTATGGCTCTGGTCGGAGCCCTTGCCGGCGGGCTTGCGCTGGTCGTGGCGGTTGCAGGCATGTTTTTTGCTGCCCTTTCCGGGTCTTCAGCAGCGACTACAGCGGCCATTGGCGCTTCGATGATTGATGAAATGGAACGGCGCGGCTATCCAAGGTCGTTTGCCGCTGCAGTTGTCGCTTCAGGCGGCACGGTGGGCATTGTCATCCCGCCATCGGTAACGCTGGTAGTGTATGGTTCCATAGCAAATACTTCCATTGCCGATCTGTTCATAGGCGGCGTCGTGCCCGGACTGCTCATGGGTGTTTCGATGTGCGTCGTAAGCTGGATCATTTCTAAAAGAAAAGGCTACAAAGGCGAAGGTTCCTTCTCTATCAAGCGCATGCTTCTTTCCATCAAGGAATGTTCATGGGCCCTTATGATGCCCGTCATCATTCTTGGCGGCATATACATGGGCATTTTCACGCCTACAGAAGCAGCTGCGGTGGCCGCGGTTTATGGAGCTTTTGTAGGATTATTCATTTACAAGGAATTGAAGTGGAAGGATTTGCCCAAGACGCTGCTTTCTGCTGCCAAGAGCACTACCATGATCATGTTTGTCGTTGGAGCGGCAAACGTGTTCGGCTGGATTTTGACATGGGCACAGGTACCGCACAGTCTGGCAACCTATTTTGCCACCATCACGGACAATCCTTTTATTTTCCTTATGCTGGTCAACGTGCTGCTGCTCTTCATCGGGACCCTTGTCAATGCGTCAGCTGCCGTTGTCATTGTCACGCCTATTTTGCTGCCTGTTGCTTTGAGCCTGGGCATTGATCCTTTGTTTTTCGGCGTGATTATGGTCGTCAACCTGGCCATAGGCTGCATTACTCCGCCGGTCGGGCTGGATCTGTTTGTCGTGTCATCCATTACCAAAATTTCAGTGGATCAGATCACGGTAAAAGTCATGCCTTATCTGCTTACCCTGCTCGGCATGCTGGTCTTTATGACGTACTTCCCACCAGTAGTCACCTTTTTGCCTCATCTCATGCATTGATCTTACTAGCTGGTTATTTGAGCAGGCCCCTCTTTTATGTAAAAGAGGGGCTTTGCCGCTGTGTTAAGTGAGTCAGCATTATTTGAATGTTTAAAGAACAAGAAGGAAAATCGTGATGATGCCGATCGTTTTGCTTGTCGTCAGCGGCGCTGCTGCGGGATATCTTTTTCATTATCTCAATATTCCGGGTGGGTGCATGCTGGGCGCCGTAGCGGGCGCAATCGCCGTCAAAGTCTTTCTTGCAGCCGAAATCACGGTGGCTCCGGCAGTATATAACGTTATTCAGATAGGCATGGGGATTTGCGTGGGGGCAATGTTTTCTACGGAGCTTTTACCCGTTATAAGAGCCCAGCTGCCCGTCATGCTTTTGAGCACGGCCATTTTGCTGGCGGCAGGGCTGGCGGCAGCATTTTTTGTGCGCCATACAACGGATATGGATGTGATAAGCTCAATTTTGTCAACGTCGCCAGGCGGCTTGAACGCCGTAATCGGCATGGCAGAAAATAATGAACATATGCCAAAGATAATGGCATTTCAGATGACCAGATTATACATGGTCATTTTTATGGTTCCCGTCTTTTGCTGGTTCATGAAATGCTTTTTTCATAAGTAAGAAAAGGCAAAGCCCCGCTGGGTTTGCCGCAGGGCTTTGCCTTTTCGCTATTTCCGTTCTGGTATAAGACCTTGGCCTTCAGCGACACGGACGCTCTGGCCTGAACGCCGTATTCTCGTTGCGGCCGGTTTGGCAGAAGTTCTCTCTTTTCTCAAACACCGGGTGCACAGGCATGAATGCCTGTGCAGGCTTGCTATGAATCAATGTGCATGATGCTGGCAATGTTCCGGAGGCGTTGCCGGGTTGCCCTCGCGCATCATGCGCACTGCGCAGAAATTTCCGCACATGGCGCAGGCTTCTTCATGCTTGTGAGGTTCGCGCCGCTTGTCAAGCAGGGCCGGATCGATGGCAGCCTCTCGCATGGCTTCCCAGTCAAGAGCCATGCGTGCTCTGGACATTTTTATCTCTCTGGCACGCGCTCTCGGCGTGCCAAGGGCATTTTCTCCGGCCTGAGCGGCCACGCGAGATGCCATGACGCCTTGCTTGACATCGTCTTCGTCGGGCAGGGTGAGATGTTCTGCAGGCGTGAGATAGCACAAAAAGTCAACTCCTGCGCGTACCGCCAGCGCACCTCCGATGGCTCCGGCAATATGGTCGTAGCCTGGCGTAGTGTCTGTCACCAGAGGTCCAAGCACGTATAGAGGAGCTCCCTGAGTCAGTTTTTTAATGCTGATGATCTGTGCTTCCACCTCGTTGAGGGCAACATGGCCAGGTCCCTCGATCATGCATTGCACGCCTTTTTCAAGCCCGCGCCTGGCCAGCTGGCCGAGCATGATAACTTCCATCCACTGCGCTGCGTCGCCTGCATCACTGTTGGCCCCAGGGCGCAGCCCGTCGCCAAGAGAAAGCGTGACGTTATATTTCAGGGCGATGTCAAGGAGTCGGTCAAAACCGGTGAGCAAGGGATTTTCTGCGTCATTGCACAGCATCCAGCGCGAAAGTATGCTGCCGCCTCGTGAAACGATGCCAAGCACACGTCCTCCTTTTGCTCCCCATTCGGCTCCCTGGCGCGTAAGCCCGCAATGCAGAGTCATAAAGTCGACGCCCTGTTCGGCCTGCATGGCCACGTCCTGAAAAATGACCTCCGGGTCTATGGTGGCTGGGTCTATGCCCCGGTCAATGTATTTTTGGGCGACGCCATACATGGGAACGGTTCCCAGGGGGGCGGGACAAGCGTCCAGCATTTGCCGCCGTATGTCATTGAGATCTCCTGCGATGGAAAGATCCATCACCGTGTCTGCTCCTGCATCAAGGGCGATACGCAGTTTTTTCATTTCGCCTTCGATGCGGCATTGAAAGGGCGACGTGCCGATATTGGCGTTGACCTTAACGCGGGCGGGCTGTCCCACAAGTATGGGCTTTACGCCTTGATGCTTCGGATTGCCAAGAAGAACCATGGTCCCGGACTCGATGGCGGAGCGAATGGCTTCTTCTGTCAGACCTTCTTCACGGCACAGCCGTTCCTTATGCTCTTCAAAAAGCTGGGCGAGAGCCTTGTTCTTTTCAAAGACAGACATCTTTTCCTCTCTATTGCTTTTTTTCTATTTTGGCCCATGAATCCTTAAGCGTGACCGTCCTGTTGAATACCGGTTTCTCCTGCGTTCCGTCTGGATCGACGCAGAAATAGCCGATGCGTTCAAACTGCACATGGCTGCCTGCATTAAGCGTGGCAAGATAAGGTTCAGCCATGGCGGTTACGATCTTTTCTGATTCAGGGTTGAAATAATCAAGAAACGTTTTGCCTTCTTCCACGTCACTGTCGCTTTCTGTGGTGAACATCTGCTCGTACAGGCGTACTTCAGCCGGCACCGCATGCCGTGCGCTGACCCAGTGCAGCGTTCCTTTGACTTTGCGTCCATCCGGGCTCGAACCCCCGCGAGAATCAGGATCATACGTGCATCGAAGCTCAATGATATTGCCGTCAGCATCTTTGACGGCTTCCTGGCAGGTTATGTAGTAGGCATAGCGCAGCCGGACTTCTGCACCTGGAGCGAGGCGAAAATATTTTTTAGGAGGATCCTCGCGAAAATCATCGCGCTCTATGTAAAGCTCACGGCAGAAGGGCACGGTCCGGCTGCCAAAGGATTCATCCTCGGGATGCAGAGGCTGTTCAAATTCTTCGGTTTTGCCTTCGGGATAGTTTGTTATGGTGACCTTGACGGGGTCGAGCACAGCCATGCAGCGCGGCGCGACGGCATTGAGATGTTCCCTGCAGCAGAACTCCAGAAGGCTGTAATGCACTACGGAGTCGGCGGCACGGGCAACGCCGATGCGCGAGCAAAAGTCCCTTATTGCTTCAGGAGTATAGCCCCTGCGGCGCAGCCCGCAGATGGTGGGCATGCGAGGATCGTCCCAGCCGCGCACATAGCCTTCTTTGACAAGCTGAATGAGCTTGCGTTTGGAAAGGACTGTGTAGGTGAGATTCAGCCTGGCAAATTCGATCTGCTGCGAGTGATAGACACCCAAAGTATCAAGCACCCAGTCATACAGTTCCCGGTTGTTTTCAAATTCAAGGGTGCAAATGGAGTGGGTTATGCCTTCAAACGAGTCTGACAGGCAGTGAGTAAAATCATACATGGGATAAATGCACCATTTGCTGCCCGTACGGTGGTGCTCGGCGTGGCGTATCCGGTAGATGGTAGGATCGCGCATGACGACGTTAGGTGATGCCATGTCGATTTTTGCCCGCAGCACATATTTGCCGTCTTCAAACTCGCCTGCCTTCATGCGGCGGAAGAGAGCCAGGCTTTCTTCTGCAGGACGTTCCCGCCACGGGCTGGGTGTGCCAGGCCTGGTCAGAGTGCCGCGGTACTCGCGAATCTGGTCTGCACTGAGTTCGTCGACGTACGCCTTGCCCATGATGATGAGGCGTTCTGCGCATTCATAGAGTCTGTCAAAGTAATCAGAAGCGTAATGCGGTTCGCCTTCCCACTGAAAGCCAAGCCATTGCACGTCCTGCTTGATGGAATCGACATATTCCGTATCTTCTTTAACAGGGTTCGTGTCGTCAAAGCGCAGGTTGCATTTTCCACCGTATTCTTTGGCCAGGCCAAAGTTGAGGCAGATGGACTTGGCGTGGCCTATATGCAGATAGCCATTAGGCTCTGGAGGAAAGCGTGTGTGCACCCTGCCTTCGAAACGGCGCGAGAGGTTATCTTGGTTGATCCGGGTACGAATAAAGTCGGTGCCCTGGCTGCGGTCCGCTTCCGGGGCGGATGGGGTTTGGCTCATAATAGGAACCTTTGGACGTTGTGCCGCGCTGCGTTCAGGGCGCAGTGGACGGCGTTGGGCATGTCCCTGAAATCCAGATAGTTCATCAGAATACGCTGCCGTCAAGCCAAGGTCAAATCATGTGCGAGCAGGTGACTGCACAGGGCTTGAAAGCCGGGTGCCTGCTGATGACCGCGGCTCTGCCTGAAAGTGCCTGTTATGCACGTGCCTCAGCGGCAAGGATTGCGCGCACGGCTTCAAGATCTTCAGGAGTATCCACTCCTGGTCCAGACGGAGGCACTTCAAGAACCCGTATGGCAATGCCCGCCTGCAGCACACGGAGCTGCTCCAGTTTTTCTGTGCTTTCCAGAGGGGAATAGGGCAGTTCGCCAAAACGCATCAGAAAGTCATGGCGGTAGGCATACATGCCAAGATGGCCAAAATATTCCGGATTTGTCCCGCCGGAACGGGGATAGGGCACAGGGCTGCGGCTGAAATACAGGGCGTTGCCGTTATGGGCGCGCACCACTTTGACCAGATTGGGATTTTTAGCCTGTTCCGCACTGATGCGGTAGCAAAGCGTGCCCATCTGGAGATAGGGGTCATCAAGCATGGCCCTGGCCAGTTTCTTGATGGAAGAAGGTTCTACCAGAGGTTCGTCGCCCTGAATGTTCACATAAATGTCGGCGGGATGGCCTTTGGCCACTTCGATCAGCCTGTCTGATCCCGACGGACAGTCGCGGCTTGTCATGCAGGCTGTGCCGCCAAAAGCTTCAACGGCGGCCATGATGCGTTCATCGTCTGTGGCAACCAGAACCTTGTCGAAAATTTCTGCCTGACAGACCCGTTCATACACACGCTGCACCATGGGTTTGCCGCAGATGTCAGCAAGGGGCTTTCCAGGAAGGCGCGTAGAAGCAAATCTGGAAGGGATCACGGCAATGATGCTCATCGGTCGATCTCCGTATGTTTCTTGGCAACAGCGTCAAATTCGCGGATGAGGGATAAAAATGCAGGTAAATCCTTAAGTGCCAGCATATTCGGGCCATCGCAGGGAGCCTTGTCGGGGTCGGGATGGACTTCCATGAATATGCCTGCCACTCCTATGGCAGCGGCTGCCCGTGCCAGTGCGGGCACGAATTCCCGCTGCCCTCCGCTGCATGTGCCATGCGCTCCGGGCAGCTGTACGGAATGCGTTGCGTCAAATACGACCGGGGCAAATTTTTTCATGATTTCCAGTCCACGCATGTCCACCACGAGATTTCCATAGCCAAATGAAGAGCCCCTTTCGCAGAGCGAAATGCGGTTGTTGCCGGTTGACTGGGCTTTCTTAAGCACATTTTCCATTTCCCATGGGGCAAGGAACTGGCCTTTTTTTATGTTGACCGGCTTCATGGTGGCAGCAGCGGCAAGAATAAGATCCGTCTGGCGGCAGAGAAAAGCAGGAGTCTGCAGATAATCGACCACTTCAGCCACAGGCGCTGCCTGCTCTGGTGCGTGTATGTCTGTGAGCACGGGGATGCCCTGTTTTTCGCGCACTTCTGCCAGGATAGAAAGCCCTTCTGTCATGCCCACCCCGCGAAAACCCGAGCCTGAGCTTCGGTTGGCTTTGTCAAAGCTTGACTTGTAAACGAAGGGGATGCCAGCCGATGCAAAAATTTCTTTGAGCGCTGCAGAAACTTCCATCGCGTGGGCACGCCCTTCAATGGCGCATGGCCCGGCAATGAAAAACAGGGGAAGTTCGTTTCCGGCGGCGAACCAGCGCCTGCCGTTGAACTGCAATTCAAACATGAGCTTTTCCTTATATCATACGTCTAAACGCGTTATGATGCCGGCTGTATTGCCTTGCTTGTCCAGCACGAAAAGGCTGGAAATCTTTTTTCTTTCCATAAGCTCTTTTGCCTTTGCCGTTACCGCGTCAAGTCCGACGCAGACAGGATTGCGGGTCATAAGCTGGCTTGCCGTCAGTTCCATGACGTTGCTGCACATGTGCCGCCGTAAATCTCCATCGGTGACAATGCCGGCAAGGCGGCCGTGCTCAACGACGCCAACGCAGCCAAATCCCTTGCGCGTCATTTCGGCAAGCACGTCGATCATGGGCGCTTCGGGACCTATGAGCGGGATGGCATCCCCAGTATGCATGACATCTTTAACAAGGGCCAGCGTATGCCCCAGAGCTCCGCCTGGATGATACATGCGAAAATCTTCCCTGCTGAATCCGCGGGCAGACAGAAGGCACATGGCAAGGGCATCGCCTATAACAAGCTGGATTGTCGTGCTGGTCGTAGGGGCGCAATCCAGAGGACATGCTTCGTGAAGCTGCGGCTGCAGCAGGAGATAATCGCAATGCCTGGCCAGAAAGCTGTTGGCATTTTTGGTGATTCCAATAAGAGGCAGCGCTTTTTGCGCAGCAAACAGAATGATGTCGTTCAGTTCTGCAGTGTTGCCTGAATTGGAAATGGCAATGACGGCATCATCGGAGGTCATCATGCCAAGGTCTCCATGGCTGGCTTCGGCAGGATGGATAAAATAGGCTGGAGAACCGGTCGAGGCAAGCGTCGCGGCAATCTTGCGGGCGATATGCCCGCTTTTGCCCATACCTGTGACGGCAATCCTTCCGGGAATGTGCAGCAGGCAATCCACCGTTTTTTCAAAGGTCTCGCCAAGGCTTTCGGCAAGCATTTCCAGGGCGGCTGCTTCTTCACGGATCACCCTTTGCGCTTCTTTTATATATTTCACGTGTTCTCCTTTGAAAACAACATGTTGTTTTATTAATAAAATTTTTGAAAAAGATTCCTTTTTGCAAGCAGTGTTATCAAAACGCATTGCAAAGTCAATGCCAGCGACAGCCGTGCGTCAGAACAAGGGGCAGTGGGAACTGGCATAACATGGAAATCTTGGTTATGCTGTCAAACCACAAGAAAATTCAGCTATAATTTTTTGAGGAAGTAATATGGAACAAGAGGTCCGCAAAGATTCGCTGTACGCCTGGGTGCTGGCAGCCCGTCCCAAAACGCTGGCGGCAGCGCTGGCGCCTGTGCTCGTAGGTTGCGCCGTTGCTGCATGGATGGGAGCTTTCAGGCCTGAGCCGGCCATGCTGTGCATGCTGTTTGCCGTGCTTATGCAGATCGCTTCTAATTTTATCAACGACGTCTATGATTTTTTAAAGGGGAATGACAGAGAAGACAGGCTTGGCCCTCGCCGGGCCTGTGCGCAGGGCTGGATTTCGCCTGAAAAGATGAAGCTTGGCATCGCGCTTGATCTGGCGCTTGCCATGCTGGTCGGCGTGCCCCTGGCGCATTACGGCGGGACGGGCATGCTGGCCGTAGCCGCGGTCTGCCTCGTTTGCGCCTATATGTATTCCACAGGGCCTTATCCGCTGGCTGCGCACGGCTGGGGCGATGTGATGGTCGTGGTTTTCTTCGGCCTGGTTGCCGTGGGCTTTACCAGCTATGTGCAAATCGGCTTCTGGACTCCGCAGGCAACATTCGCAGGGCTGGCCGTGGGCGTATGCGTGAATCTGCTTTTGACGGTCAATAACTTCAGAGACAGGGATCAGGATAAGATATCAGGCAAAAAAACCCTGATTGCCCGATTCGGCCCGGAATTCGGCCTGCGCTATTATCTTGCGCAGGGCGGGCTGGCCTGCACGCTGGCCCTGTGCCTTGTCGTGCACGGCATGTTCTGGGCAGGGCTGCTCCCGCTGCTTTTTCTCATCCCTCACTATAAGGTATGGAGCATGATCGCTTCCATTTACGAGGGGGCTGCACTTAACCGCTGCCTTGGGCTGACATCACGCAACATCCTTATTTTCAGCATCCTTTTTGCCGCGGGCATCTTCATTGATGCGGCGGTCAAAACCGGTGTGTAGTCAGATTTTCATCTTGGCATTGCAGTTTCCTGTGCCTTTGCAAGCAGAAGTAATACGATGACAGTCCTGAAAGCTGTAGGGCGGTTAGCCTATGCTCAAGTATTTTCAGATTGCTGCCTGAGCCTTTTTTTTTCTGCCTTGCGGTTGCGCTTTGCCGATTGCCTGGCTTCCTGGGCTTCTTTTTTGAGGCGGCGGGCCTCGGCTTCCTGAGCGAGCTTTGCGGCCCTCTCAGCTTTTTGCCTGGCCTTGCGTTCTGCCGCCTCTTTTTGCTGCCTTACGGCTTCGCCCATGCTCAGAACGCACCCGCACCATTTCTGCCTGTAGATGCCCAGTTCTTTTGACATGCGTATGCCGTCGTACCACCAGAACCTGAAGTCACGGTACAGAAAGAACGCGCCATGGCGGGCGGCGGCATTTCGCGCTTCTTCGCAGATTGTGCCATGATGCTGGTAGCGGGAATAGAGCAGGCTGGTGGTGAAGGCGTCAAATTGCAAGGCAGCGGCCAGTTCAGATGCGCGTTGAAGGCGCGGGCGGTAGCACAGCCTGCAGCGAGCCCCTTCTTGAACGACGCCGCCAAGATCTGAAAGCCATGCGGAAGGATCGGGCTGATCTCCTTCTTCTATTAGAGGGACGCACAGTACTTCAGAAACCTGGCGCAGGGCGTCAAGACGTTTTTCCCATTCCCATGCAGGATGAATGTTGGGATTGAAGTAAAAAAGGGTAGGGTCCCAGCCTTCTTTGCGCAGATGCACGATGGGCATGAGAGAACAGGGGCCGCAGCAGGCGTGGATGAGAATACGCGGCATGGCAGTTTCCGATGGGCAAATGGCGGCAGGAGTGGATTGTTTTGCCGCAGGAGACATAATAGCCGAACATTTTGCAAAAAAAAAGCCGCCCCGGACAGGGCGGCTTACAACGCTGCGGAAGAAAAGCGCTACTTTTTGGCGTTGTATTCCCTGGTCAGCTTGAACAGCACGGGGCTGAGCAGCAGCAGGCCGATAAGGTTGGGTATGGCCATGAGCGCGTTAAGCACGTCTGCGATGTTCCATGCAAGATCAAGAGAGAGCATGGCGCCGACGGGCACGACGCAGACAAAGATGATGCGGAAGGGCTTGAGCGCCTTGTCGCCAAACAGGTAGATCCAGCAGCGTTCGCTGTACACGCACCAGCCGAGGATGGTGGAGAAGGCGAACATCGCCAGGCAGATGGAAACCATGTAGCTGCCAAAGCCGGGAAGGGAGGCGTTGAATGCAGCTGCAGTGAGAGGCGCGCCGGAGGTGGTATGCCAAAGATCAGTGCAAAGGATGGCCAGTCCTGTCATGGTGCAGACGATAATGGTATCGATGAAGGGTCCGAGCATGCCCACGTAGCCCATGGCAACGGAGTCGTTTGTGGTGGCTGTGGCATGCGCCATGGCCGCTGAACCAAGACCTGCTTCGTTGGAGAAGATGCCGCGGGCGACGCCTTTCTGCATGGCTATCATGACCGTGGATCCTGCAAAGCCGCCGGCAGCCGCCGTTCCCGTGAAGGCATCGTGGAAGATGAGAGCAAAGATTCCCGGCACCTTCTCGTAATTCATGAAGATAACCACCAGCGCCACGATGATGTAAAGCACGGACATGAATGGCACGAGCTTGCCTGAGACAGCGCCGATGCGTGAAACGCCGCCGAGAACAACGATGCCAAGAAGAACAAACATGATTGCGCCGGAAACCGGAGTAGGTATGCCGAAGACGTCGCGCAGGGAGTCTGCGATGGAGTGCGCCTGCGTCATGTTGCCGATGCCAAAGCCGGCCAGTCCGCCGAACAGAGCGAAGAGCATGCCCAGCCAGTACCAGTTTTTGCCAAGGCCGTTTTTGATGTAGTACATGGGGCCGCCGACCACGTTGCCAGCGGGCGTTACTTCACGGTATTGCTGAGCAAGCACAGTTTCTGCATACTTGGTGGCCATGCCGACCATGGCGGTGCACCACATCCAGAACAGAGCGCCTGGGCCGCCCACAGCGATAGCCGTAGCTACGCCTGCAATATTGCCTGTGCCCACAGTTGCGGCAAGGGCAGTCATCAGCGCTTCAAACGGAGAAAGCTCTCCGGTGACAGTGTTATCTTTTTTGCGTCCGTGCCAGGTGAGGCGAAAGCCTTCTGGTATTTTTGTCCAGGGGACAAAGCGCAGACCGACTGTCAGGTAGAGACCTGTGCCGAGAATCAGCGCCATCATGATCGGACCCCAGACAATGCCGTCCAGAACGTCGATAAAGTGGGCAAATGCTTCCATGATGCTTGCTCCTGTGGAAGAAAAATAATGTTGCAAGTTTCCTTTGTATCATTATGAGCATGAAAGTGCAAGAAAAATACAATTTTGTGTAAAAAATATCAAAGTCAGAGCATGCAGTTTCTTAACCAGTCTAAAAAAGTGCGGGGTTAGTTTTTTATGGGAAAACAATGTAATTGACAAAAATGTAAAAAATGAAGCGATGCTAGATTCAAATGAAAATTTGCGAAGATTTTTTCAGATGTTGCTGCAAGACAGTAGCCGGAACAATTGAAAAAGCTGCCAACGAGTCTGAGAAACAATTTCCGCAGGGAGGTCAGAGCGCCTGCTCCAGCATGTCCAGCAATTGTCCGCACAACCCTCCGCCGTTCATGGGCGAGCCGAACAATGACTGCTTTTGTCCAAACAGAAGTTCGCGCGGGAGCATGCCGGGCGCTGAATCAGCGAGCGTATCCGCCAGACGGCGGGCCAGAAGCCAGCTGCGCGCTCCCTGAAAAAACAGCGTGGACATCCGACGGAATTCTTCGCGGTTTCGGTTCCACGTATCTATGCGCCTGTCATCAGGTGTCAGCGAAGGCGTCATTGCAAGAGCCAGCCTGAGGCTGTTCAACTGCGGTCCGGGAACGCCGGAACGCCAGCCAAGCAGCCAGCTTCTGCGCGGAAAAAGCAGGCCCAGTTCGCGGCCTAGGTCCAGCAGGGCCTCCAACTCTCTACGCGCATGGCTGAGGGCATCGTCCTCCCACAGAACGGGCATGGCATCCGGATTGAGCGGGGGAATCATTTTGACAGCGGGCTCCTGTCCGCTCCATGTCCGCAGCAAATGCAGGAACCATGTGCCTGCCGCTGTTTTACACGGCCCCTCTTCAGGTGTTTCGAGATGGCTGTAGCTAAGAAGCCATTCTCCCATGCCGCGCGTTCCGGCAACAATGCACGGCATGCCGTCAAGCAGGGAAGGGCGCAGAGTAACGCCGTACATGTCTTTCCATTCGGCAAGGATTTCTTCCGGCATTGAAGCATAGGGCAGGTCGGCTACATACAGGTCGGAACCTGGGGCATGGTAGCGAGCAAGCACACGGGCGTTGCCCTGTTCCTGTGGTTCGTCAAAGCGGCCTGGCCACCATACGGGAAGCAATGCCGACTGCCCCGCAATTGAGTCAGGAACCAGCGGATGTCCTGCTTCTATGCGGCACTCCAGGCTGCCTGAAACAAGATGCTGCAGACGGTCTGTCAGGTTTTCGCGCTTCCAGGAGCAGAGTCCAATCCCGTCTGCCAGGGCAAGTCCTGCGCCCCCGCAAAAACCAAGGTATTTTCCGCCGCGTTCTACAAAACTGCGCACGGCTGTCAGTCCGTTCTGCCCAAGCGCCTGCATTTTGCGCCTGGCCGGACCTCCCGGCACAATGAACATCTTGCAAGACAGGCCTGACTGCGCTATTTCTGGCGCTCTGAGGATGCGGAAGGAAATGCCCGCCGAACGCACGGCGTGCAGCAGCAGATATCCCCATACATGGGATGCGTCCCATAGAATGCCGATCATATTCCCTCCGTCTTTCTAATCCATACGCACAAGCCGCCTGTTCCGCAAGGGATCGCCGATCCTTACAGCGTTGAATCTGGCGGCGAATACATCAAATGGAGCCATGTCATGCTGTCCAAAGCCTATGAGCCTCAGGAAGTGGAGATCCGCTGGCGCAAGCACTGGGAAGAAGAAAAAACCTTCACTCCCGACATGTCCGCCCCCGGCGATCCGTATTCCATCGTCATTCCGCCGCCAAACGTCACGGGCATTCTGCATATCGGCCACGCCCTTAACCAGACTCTTCAGGATATTCTTTGCCGTCACGCCCGCCAGAAAGGCAAAAAAGTGCTTTGGATTCCCGGTACTGACCATGCCGGCATCGCAACGCAAAACGTGGTGGAGCGGGCTCTTGCCAAAGAAGGCAAACGGCGTTCTGACCTTGGGCGCGAAGCTTTCATTGAGCGCGTCTGGGAGTGGAAAAAGAAGTACGGCGGGCAGATACTTGAGCAGATAAAGGCTCTTGGAGCGTCTGTTGACTGGACGCGCGAAGCCTTTACCATGGATGATAATCTTGCCAGAGCCGTGCGCAAGGTCTTTGTGCAGCTGTATAATGAAGGGCTGATCTATAAGGGCAAATACATTGTCAACTGGTGTCCCCGCTGCCATACGGCGCTTGCTGATGACGAAGTCGACCATGTGGATTCCAAGGGCATGCTGTGGCACATCCGCTATGATTTTGCAGATGGCTCAGGCTCGGTGACCATTGCGACCACCAGGCCTGAAACGATGCTCGGCGACACTGCCGTGTGCGTTCATCCGGACGATGAGCGCTATGCCGGACTTGTGGGCAAAAAGCTCATTCTGCCCATTGTAAACCGTGAGATACCGCTGATTGCCGACCGGTATGTTGACATGGAGTTTGGCACGGGATGCCTCAAGGTTACGCCCTGCCATGATCCAAATGACTGGAAGCTCGGTCATGCCCATGGCCTTGAATTCATCCAGGTCATTGATGACAACGGCAACATGTGCAATGAGGAAGTCAGTGGACGCTACTTCGGCATGAGCCGCGAAGAATGCCGCAAGGCCATAGTGGAAGAGCTTCGTTCCAGCGGGCACCTGGTTAAGGAAGAGCCTCTTTCCCACAGCGTAGGCTGCTGCTACCGCTGCAAAACGATCATTGAGCCTTATGTTTCTACACAGTGGTTCGTTGCTGCCAGCAAAATGGCTCCAGCCGCCCGTGCGGCCGTGCCGGACAAGATCAAAATATATCCCGACAGCTGGACGAAAACCTATTACAACTGGCTGGACAATATCCGTGACTGGTGCATTAGCCGCCAGCTGTGGTGGGGGCATCGCATTCCGGCCTGGACATGCCCTGACTGCGGAGAACTCATCGTGTCTGAAACCGATCCTGAGCGCTGCCCGAAGTGCGGCTGCGAGCGCCTTGAGCAGGATCCCGACGTTCTTGACACATGGTTTTCTTCTGCCCTGTGGCCATTTTCGACCATGGGCTGGCCGGACAAGCAGGAAGACCTTAAAACGTTTTACCCCACAAGCGTGCTTGTGACAGCCTTTGACATATTGTTCTTCTGGGTTGCCCGCATGGTGATGATGGGCCAGCATTTCATGGGCGAGGTCCCCTTCCGCGAGGTCTACATTCATGCCCTCGTTCGTGACGCTCAGGGCCGCAAGATGTCAAAATCCCTGGGCAACGGCATTGATCCGCAGGACATGATCGAAAAATACGGAGCGGACTCCCTGCGCTTTACCCTTGCGGCTTTTGCTGCCATGGGGCGCGACATTCGCATGTCTGAAGAGCGTATTGAGGGCTACCGTCACTTTATCAACAAGGTGTGGAATGCTTCGCGCTTCGCTCTGATGAATCTGCCTGAAGATCATGCTCCTGACGCTGTTGACCTTGGCGCTGTGCAGGGTTTGCACCATAAATGGATTCTCAGCAGGCTTGAAGATGTCAAGGTCGAAGAAGACCGGGCTCTTGAGAGCTATCGCTTCAACGACGCCGCCCAGTGCGTGTACAAGTTCTTATGGAGCGAATTCTGCGACTGGTATCTTGAACTGATCAAGGCCGACATGCGCGAAGAAGGCGAAGCCAAAAGAGAAGCGCAGTATGTGCTTTACACGGTGCTGAAAGAAATCCTTCTGCTACTTCATCCCATGATTCCGTTTGTCACTGCCGAAGTGTGGAAGGCCCTTCCTGGCAATGAGAATTCTGATATCGCTGTGCAGCTTTATCCGGAAATGCGCCCCCAGTGCCGCAAGGACAAAGAAGCAGATGAAATGGCTTTTGTACAGGAAGTGATCAGTGCCATACGCACCATCCGCGCAGAACTTAATATCAAGCCGTCATTCAGGCTGACCGTCATCCTGCGTCCGGATTCTGCGGATCAGGCGGCCTTGCTTGAAGCCAACCGCGGATTTATAGAGCTGGCCAGACTTGAACAGCTGACCATTGATGCCAGCGCGCATGCCCCGAAAGCCTCGGCCAGCAATGTTGTTCGGGGCTGCGAGGTTATCGTGCTTTTGACTGGCGCTGTCGATTTTCAGGCTGAGCTTGCCCGTCTTGCCAAAGAAATTGGCAAGGTTGACAAGGACCTTGCCTCGCTTAATGCAAAGCTTTCCAATGCCGGATTCGTGAGCCGGGCGCCTGCAGAACTCGTAGAGTCTGAAAAAGAGCGCTGCGCCGGATTGGAAGATAAAAAGGCTAAGATGCTTGCTTTGCAGAAGCGCTTCATGGAAGCCATGGAATAATTTTTCCCAACGCAA
>JAGAZG010000037.1 GCA_017940105.1 Mailhella sp.
ACTCAGCTTTGCTTAACCCACTCCGGGACCATTCTTCTACGACTGGCTTCCAATCCGTGATTGCCATGATACTCTCCTTGGTTCTTTTGAAAGTATCACAGACCGGATTCCATTCAACATGGGGTTCCCGTGACGCTTACAAAATAGAGCAGCAGGGTAATAAATCTATAAGAAGCAGAGAGAAATAATAAGTGAAAATATCGTGAGATACCGTTATAAAAGAACAGCCCTGATTGAAGCAGGGCTGTTCTTATGAAAATATTACTTGAACTCGTATCGCAGTAACGGACTGCGTGCCGCCTTGACTTCGTCCGGTCGATTTATTGGACAGTTATGCGGGGATTCGTGAAGATACTGCGGATCATTTTGCGCTTTATCCCTGAGTTCGAGAAAAACGGACACAGCATCGTCAAGCGTTTCTCGGCTTTCTGTCTCTGTTGGTTCAACCATGAGCGCTTCATGCACTATGAGCGGGAAATACATAGTCGGTGGATGAATGCCGTAATCAAGCAGAGATTTTGCGACATCCATGGCTGAAACACCCGTGTCTTTTTTGAGGCGTTCCAATGACATGACAAATTCATGCATGCATGGCCCCTGGTAGGCCATGTCATATGCATTGCGCAATTTATGCATCATGTAGCGCGCGTTCAGCACGGCGCCGGCAGAAGCCTCGGGAATGCCTTCTTTGCCAAGCGAGAGAATATAGGTCAGGGCCCTCACGACGACAAGGAAGTTGCCGTAAAACGACCTGACTTTTCCCATGGAGGATTCCGGCCTGTAAAGTTCAAGGTTTTCACCGTTTTTGCGGACACGCGGGGAAGGAAGGAACTGCTCCAGAAAAGCCTTGCACCCGACAGGCCCGCTGCCCGGGCCGCCTCCGCCATGCGGGGTTGCAAAGGTCTTATGCAGGTTGAGATGCACGCAGTCAAAACCCATGTCGCCTGGACGGGCATGCCCCATGATGGCATTGAGATTAGCACCGTCATAATAGCAAAGGCCGCCGGCATCGTGAACGATTTTTGTTATTTCAAGAATATTCTCGTCAAATAACCCGACGGTATTGGGATTGGTAAGCATAAGGCCGGCCGTGTCGCTGCCAACTGCATTTCTGAGGGCCTCAAGATCAACGCCGCCATCCGCATTGGACGGCACAGATACCACGGTAAAGCCAGCCATGGCGGCTGACGCCGGGTTTGTGCCGTGGGCAGAATCCGGAACGATGATCTTTGTGCGGGCCGCATCACCGCGAGATTTATGATAGCATCGTATAAGCAGCAGGCCGGTATATTCACCATGGGCGCCTGCTGCAGGCTGCATGGTCATGGCATCCATGCCTGCAATTTCGCAGAGAAGCTGTTCTGCCTTGTACAGCACTTCAAGGCAGCCCTGGGCAGTTTCCTGAGGCTGAAGGGGATGAATGCCGGTAAAGCCGGGCAGGGCGGCGGCAGCCTCGTCAATGCGGGGGTTGTACTTCATCGTGCAGGAGCCCAGGGGATAGAAACCGTCATTAACGCCATGAGTCTGCTTAGCCAGCTCAGTATAATGACGACCAAGATCCACCTCTGAAATCTCAGGCAGGCGAGGAGGGCGCGCCCGAAGAATGCAGCTGTCCGGCTTGGGCAGGTCAGCACCTGGAGCTGGAATCAGGGATTGATGCCTGCCGGAGCGGCTCCGTTCAAAAAGGAGTTTCATATCAGCATACCTCCCTGATCACGGAAAGAAGTTTTTCTAGATCGGCACGGCTGTTCATTTCGGTGCAGCACCAAAGCAGACGGCCATCTACAGGCAATCCGCACAGTATGCCTGCGTCAGCAAGCTTCTGGCAGAGCATTTGCGCATCGACCGGGCATTCTGTCAGAAATTCATGGAAAAATTCTTTTGCATGCACACGATGAAAACCAGCTTTATCAAGTTCTTCAGCCAGATAATGCGCGTTGGCGTAGCTGGCACGGGCTGCGCGTTCAAGGCCTTCTGCGCCTATGGAGGCCAGATACACTGAAACGGTCATGGCGCAGAGAGCTTCATTGGAGCAAATGTTGGACGATGCTTTTTCGCGGCGTATATGCTGTTCGCGTGCCTGCAGTGTCAGGACAAAACAGCGACGGCCCTGGTTATCTTCTGTTTGACCGACGATTCTGCCGGGAAGACGCCGCATCAAGTCCTTGCGGCAGGCAAGATACCCAATGTAAGGACCGCCAAACGAAAGAGGGAGACCGAGAGGCTGGCCTTCGCCTACGGCAATGTCGGCACCGAGTTCAGCCGGCGTTTTCAGCATGCCGAGAGAAACAGGATTGGCGTTCATGATCAGCTTGGCGCTGCTGCCATGGGCAATTTCTGCCAGGTCAGCGACTGGTTCAATGAGTCCCCAGTAGTTGGGGCTCTGCACAAATACGCTGGCCGGGGTTCCTCCGGCAAGAGCCGCCTTGACAGCTTCGCAATCTGTAACGCCGTCCCTGGACGGAAGCACAACGACGGGCACACCGCGGCTTTCGCAGTACGTCGCTATGACCTCGCGGATCTGCGGATCGACGCTGTCAGACAAGACAACGCCGCTGCGCTTGCGCTCTTCGCACATAAAAACGGCTTCGGCAGAGGCAGAAGCGCCGTCATACATGGAGGCATTGGAGACATCCATGCCCGTGAGTTCGCAAATCTGCGTCTGATATTCAAAAATTGACTGCAGAACTCCCTGGCTTATTTCAGCCCGATACGGCGTATAAGAGGTGAGAAATTCCTCTTTTGAAGTCACGGTGCGCACAATGGCCGGTATGTAGTGCCAGTATGCTCCTGCCCCGCGGAATATGCTCGTAAACTGTGTGTTGCGGGAAGCCATGCCTTCCATGACGCGGCTGACTTCAAGCTCGCTCAAGCCGTTTGGAATGTTCAGCTCATGCGTGCGGACGGCGGCTGGCAGATGAGCGAAAAGGTCATCCGGCGTTTTAAGCCCCAGCTCTGCGAGCATGGCTGAACGTTCTGCAGGCGTGCTTGGAATATAGCTGCCCATTATCAGGCTCCTTCCTTGGCGCAGACGGCAGCATAGGCGTCCGCATCCAGCAGGGGGCCAAATTCCTTGACATCCTTGACTTTGACAAGCCAGCTCTCGTATGGGGAGC
>JAGAZG010000038.1 GCA_017940105.1 Mailhella sp.
CCCGTGCACGGTTGCCGTTTGAGGGTTATTTTATCGACCCCGACCCACTCGCTATGGGCCGGGGTCAACTGTTATCTGGCGTCAGACACCAGCAACAGAACCAAGGCCGCAGTGAGCATAAGGATCATCAAAATAATCCGCATGGCTGCTGCCCTCCGTTTACGGTTTGCGCCGTGCCGACGCGAAGAGACTAAGAGGGCAACCGTGCGGAATGCACTATAGGTAAGACCAGCCAGGGAACAAGACACCTTTCGTCACGTCCAAGGCAACGCCGGCAGTTGTAGCTTCAAGCTCAGACAGCATGACAGTAGCAACGGTCACTGCAACAGAATCAAAGAATAGCAGTGATCCCGCTTGTTGCATTCCTTGATGCAATGGCATATATTATCCACTATAAATTGAACATGTTGCCGCAGATTTGATTCGTCTGACAGTAAAAGACAGCGTGCATTCTTCTCATACTCTCTTTTTTGAAGTACAAATACGAGGAGCAACCATGGTATCCGGCATACAGTGGGACAAGGCGGTCCAGCAGGATCTGGCGTCGCGAGGCGTAAACGAAAGCACGGGCATATATGGCAACCACACGGTAAAGCTGGCCAAGGGCAGCTCCATAAGGCTGGACCAGATCAAGAGCGCCAGCATGCCCTACGAGGGGTTCAAGACCGCGACGAAGATAGCCCGCGGCAAGGCCGGCGTACAGCAAAGCGCCGGCGACACGCTCAAAACGCTGGCAAAGCCCGGCACCCTGGATATCAAGCAGCTGCTTGGGCATCTCAAGGCCATGCAGACCCAGTATGAACGACTGGACAAGCTCGGCCAGCTGTCAGAGGAGCAGAAGGAAAGCAAGCTCTGGATGTTCACTTCCCATATCGAGAGCCTCACCAACGAGGAGCTTGCGGCCGTCTATCAGGGCTTCACCAGTGCCGAGATGGACCTTTTGCAGACCGCGCTGCTGCGCGAGGCGCAGTTCAGCGCCGAGGCATCGGACGCATCCAACGCCGCTGACGCCCTTTTTGACCTGCAGGCCCTGGTGATCCGCGAGATCAGCATCCGTTCCTCCAACGCGCAGATCGACGACATGGCTGCGGAATCCGAGGAGTTGCTGGAAAATGAGGATGTGGAAGCCCTGCGCCCCGAGAGCCTGACCGAAGGGCATGGCGGCAGCGCCCAGGAAGACCTGCATGTGATCCCTGGCGCGCAGCATGCCCCTGATCCGCACGGCATGAGCGCATACAGCCTGCACACCCTGGCCGAGGCAGCCTCCGCCAGCGCAACCCAGCGCGAAAAAAACGCCGTCCTCGAGCAGTCCAAGCTTTCGGCCCGCAAGCTCGACAATGTCACCCTCAAACAGATGGGCGACGTGCTGCGCAACTGCGAAATGACCATCAACATCGATACCGAATATCTCATCGGCGGCGACAACTCGGTCTTCGGCCATCCCAATGACCCCATGGTAAACATCTTCCACCTGGCGGATCAGGGCATAAAGCCCAAGGGCGATGGTTACCTCGAACAGCGCAACGCCAGTGAACAATACCTCTTCCCGGCGCTGAAAGGGCACAAGCGCAATGCCAATGAGCGCCCCCTGTACGCGGCCCTCAACATCAACGGGCGAAAAGGCGGTGCGCTCAACAGCTCGTACGGCTACGGCTCGTCGGCCATCGTGCTCAAGCCCCATGTGGCCAGGCGCGCCACCTATACGGTGGATGACAGCTTCATCAGCGGCAAGATCTCCATCACGGAAGAACGCAGGCAGAACTTCTACCGCCTGCTGGACGGCTCCAAGCTGCCACAGGATCTCATAACTGCGCTCAAGGATCCCAACTCCCCGCCGCACCGCAATTTCGAAGAATACCTTGACCTGCTCGCCGGCATGAAAAAAACAGACTTTACCTACTTTGATAGAGTCAATAGTGCCAACTACCTTTCCCCGGAACTCAAAAGCCTGATCCATTCCGGAGGAAACCTTCAGCAGACGGAAAATAACTGGTCACGGTTTACCGCCCTGTGCATCATGTGCTTCGGTGACAGCGAGGCCACGCAGAACGCCATCGCCACGTACGACAACCTGGAAAACCTTGTCACTAATATGACAGATGTGGACGCGAACGCTCTGTCCTATGCCGCACAGAAAAAAGCTGCGGGACGCGGGCAGAATGCCGTGCTCCTCGGCGCACAATATATTGAAGCGCAGATACACGGACCCGTCATACCGAGCCGCGACATCGCCGAGATACGCATCAACCTGGACGACGTGCCAGAAGACGAGCAGCCCGCCCTGCGCGAGCAGGCCAGGCAATATGAGAAGGATACCGGCATCAAGATCACGCTGATGAAAAATTTTGAGAAAATAGAGGAGCAAGACGATACTTTCGTCGATGCTCTCCGAAACGAAGAAAGATCGTATAACACAGCACACATGGACATGCCCGCCATCGAGGCTCTCAAGCAGGAATATGTGCAGCATGCCGCAGAAAAAATACAGGAAAACCTTTACCGTAGTAACCAAAAGAACGGGCTGCCTCCAGGAGCGCTGCGGCTGGAAGGCAATGCCCTGCAGGTCTTCCTGTCCAAATTCGTCAGAGAGATCGACAGGCTCGTCCATGATTCCGATAGTGTTTTCGCGACGCCTGAACATCTTGTAAAGAATACCTTCAATAATGTCCTCAATGACGTTATCCCGCAGAAGGCTGAACTGCTGCGCGAGCTGGAAGCGATAGCCCAGGAAGAGCCGCCCATGACCCCAGCGCAGAAGGAAGCCGTGACCAAGTGGATCGTCAGCGCCAAGGCCCTGCGCTCTCCGGAAGAACTGCGCATCATTATCAAGCACGCCAAGGCACAGGCCCAGCTCATGCGCGAGATCGGTGATGCCGAACCGCCCCTGACGCCGGACCAGATCTTCAGGCGCATGGCGGCGCTGGGCACGGGCATAAATACCGACCTCGCCGCCTACATGAAGTCCCTGCCCCCCGACAAGGAATTCGGCGAGGACGAAAAGAGCAACGAGATGGACCGCATCTCCTTCATGTCCCTGGCGCTGGTGCAGCACGGCGAGCCGCCCATGGACAAGGCCGAGCTGGAAAAGCTGAACGCCCGCATCGCCGGGCCGCAGATGAGCGCCTTCCTCGGGCAGCTCGAGGCGCTGATACGGGATGACGACATCCAGAATCTGCAGGGATTCTCCGCACTAAGCCAGCTCAAGACGCAGATGTGGCTCAATGCCGTGAACATCGGCCCCCTCGCGGGCAAACGTTTTCCGGATCCAGTGCCCTTCGCCGGAGAATTTTCGCTCATGCAGGAGCC